>JBEBIR010000137.1:0-8028 GCA_040080315.1 Gemmatimonas sp. | reverse complement strand
ACCCACAGCTGAGGCATACATGATGTTCTGCACACGGATGATAGCAGCAGTCGGCGCGTTCACCGGTGCCACGCTTGTCGCGTCGGCATCGGTCGCGGCGCAAGACTCGACGGCCAAGATACCAGTGAAGCAGCTGGCGCCGGCAGAGGCGCGTTCGTCACGCGGTTTCAATGCCGTCACCTCACTGCGGGCCCTGCCCAACGGCAGTGTGTTCATCAACGACAATCAGCGTCGCCAACTGACACTGTTCGATGGCGCGCTCAAGGAAGTTCGCGTGATCGCCGACACCGCAGCCGGTGCGCAGATCCCGTACGGTCAGCGACCGTCTGGGATGTTGCCGTATCTCGGTGACTCCACCATCCTCGTGGACCCGTCGACATCGGCGATGCTGGTGCTGAATGCGCAGGGCAAGGTCGTGCGCATCATGGCGTCGCCGCGCACGAACGACATCAACACCCTGTCAAACGTCAACCTCGGCTCGAACGCGTTTGATTCGAAGGGACAACTGGTGTATCGCCAGGGGCAGGCCGGTGGCGGCCCCGGACTCGCGCAGATGTTTGGTTCGGGGAACGATCGCGGAGGCCGCGGTGGCGGACAGCCGGGGCAGGTCGGCCAACCGCAGGGTGGACAGCCGGGACGACAGGGTGCACAGCCAGCAGCGCCGGCGGGTCGTGGCGGCGATGCCGGTGCGCGAGGCGGTGACGCGGGCGCACGCGGCGGAGATGCTGGCGGTTTCGGTGGTGGATTTGGTGGTGGATTTGGTGGTGGACCGGGCGGTGGACCCGGTGGCCGCGGAAATCAGGGGCAGAACCAGCCAGACTCCATTCCGATTGTTCGGGTCAACTTCGACACGCGCAAGGCGGATAGCGTAGCGTGGGTAAAGGTCCCGAAAAACGAAACGTCGATGACGCGGGGTGATGACGGCAGTATGCGCTTCACGGCAAAGATCAATCCGCTGCCGCAGGGCGACGACTGGGCACTGCTCAACGACGGCACGATCGCCGTCATCCGGGTGCTCGACTACCATATCGACTACTACTCGACCAACGGTGAGCACGTGTCGTCCGGTCGTTTGCCATTCGACTGGAAGCGCATCTCGGACGACGAAAAAACCAAGATGGTCGACTCACTCAAGACCCTAGCCAAGCAAGTCGCTGATCGTGCAGCGGCACAGGGCGGCAACAACGCGTTTCGCATGAACTTTGAAGTCATCGCGGCCGAGAAGCTCCCGGACTACTATCCGCCCATTCGCGCCGGCTCGACGCAAGCAGATCACGACGGCAACTTGTGGATTCTTCCGTCAACATCGAACCTGTCCGCGCAATTGGCGCAGTCGATGATGGGTGATGCGGGTCGTGGCGGTGGTCGAGGTGGGATGGGCGGAGGCGCTGGTGGTGCACCAGGCGGCGGACGCGCGCCCGGCGATACGGCCGCTCGGGCAGCGGGACGCGGTGGCGCGGCTGCCGGCGACTCAGCGGCGCGCGGTGCTGGACGAGCGGGACGTGTCGCTGGTGACTCGACGGGACGCGGTGCCGGCCTCGCTGGCCTCATGCCCGCCGGCGTCGCGGCCGCGATGATGGCTCCGCTGGTCTACGACGTGGTGAATCGGAAAGGGGAACTGGTGCATCGCGTGCAGTTGCCGCCCGGCCGACAGATTGTGGGGTTCGGCGCGAACGGCACGGTGTATCTCACTGTGCGCGAGGGACGCGAGGTGTTCCTCGAAAAGACACGCGTGTTGCCCTGAGTCATCAGTGAATGGAAGAACCCCGTCAGGAGGCCATCCTGACGGGGTTCTTTGTATTCGCGAGGCACCCGCGTCGTTCAGCCAATCGGACCCGCGCTGAGTATGTTCGCCGGAACCGCATTGCCGAACTTCTTGATATTCGCGCGGAACATCTCGGCCAGCTTGTGCGCCTGTGCATCGTACGCCGCGCCATCGCTCCAGGTGCGACGCGGGTCGAGCACTTCGTCAGGGACGTCGTCAACGGCCTTCGGGAGTTGCAGGCCGAACACGGGATCGATCATCGTCGCCACGCCGCTCAGTGAACCGTCCAACGCGGCGCGCACCATCGCCCGCGTGTACGACAATTTCATGCGCTTGCCAACACCATACGCACCGCCGCTCCAGCCGGTGTTGACCAACCACACCTGCGCGCCGTGGGTGCGCAACAGTTCACCCAGCATCGTGGCGTACTTGGTTGGATGCCACACGAGAAACACGGCGCCAAAGCAGGCGCTGAAGGTCGCCTGTGGCTCCGTCACTCCGCGTTCCGTTCCGGCCACCTTCGCCGTGTATCCCGACAGGAAATAGTACATCGCCTGTTCAGGTGTCAGCTTGGCAATCGGGGGCAGCACACCAAATGCGTCGGCGGTCAGAAACACCACGTTCTTCGGATGCCCGCCACGACCGCTTGGGACATGGTTCTTGATGTAGTGCAGCGGGTACGAGGCACGCGTGTTCTCGGTAATCGACTGATCCGCGAAGCTCACCGTGCGCGACGGCTCGTTCAACACCACGTTCTCGAGCACCGTGCCGAACATCTGCGTGGTCGCGTAGATGTCAGGCTCGCCCTCGGCCGAGAGGTTGATCACTTTCGCGTAGCATCCGCCTTCGAAATTGAACGTCCCGTCGGGGGACCATCCGTGCTCATCGTCGCCAATCAGGTTGCGCGACGGGTCGGCGGACAGCGTGGTCTTTCCCGTGCCGGACAGTCCGAAGAACAACGCCGTATCACCCGCCGGTCCGATGTTCGCAGAACAGTGCATCGACAACACATCCTGCTTGGGCAGCAGATAGTTCATCACCGTGAACATCGCTTTCTTGAGCTCACCGGCGTAGCGCGTGCCGCCAATGAGAATGGTGCGCTCCGCCAAATTGAGCACGATGAACGTGCCCGTGCGTGTGCCATGTCGCGCCGGGTCGGCCTGATACTCCGGCGCGTGATACACCGTGAAGTTGGGCGCGAATGTGGCCAGTTCCTGGATGTCCGGACGGATGAACATGTTCCGCACGAAGTTCGCATGCCACGCATTCGGCAGGACGTAGCGCACACTCAGGCGCGTGGCCGGGTCAGCGCCGCAGTACAGATCCTGCACGAACAGTTCGTCGAGTCCATTGAGATACGCCTTCACGTCGGCCTTCAGGACCGCATAGTGCGCCGGCGTGATCGGCTGGTTCACCTTGCCCCAGTCGACATCCGCTTCGCTGGACGGCTCCTGTACCAC
Organism: Gemmatimonas sp.; assembly: GCA_040080315.1. Taxonomy (GTDB): domain Bacteria; phylum Gemmatimonadota; class Gemmatimonadetes; order Gemmatimonadales; family Gemmatimonadaceae; genus Gemmatimonas. The sequence goes on along the minus strand of JBEBIR010000137.1, from coordinate 4,803 downwards.
GAACTTGTCATTGGGTGACCGTCCCGTGTGCGGTGTGGTCACCGCCACAAATGGACCCATGTCGGCCAGCACGCCCTCGCCGCGCCGTATGGCCGCTTCCACCAACTCGGGAGCGACGAGATTCCAATGGACTCGTCCGCTCGGCGCGAGTCCCTGGGGGGCAAGTCCGTCGGCGCTTTCCCGCGCAACGACCGAGGACGGAGTGATCACTGTCGCCATCAGCGCGACCCTCATGCAAAGGACAGCGGAGGCATCACCGGACGCCTCCGCAAGAAAAACAAGAACGCTACGGCTCCAGATACGACTTTTCGGCGGGTCGTCGGTAACTGCCGCCGTGAGTGGGGAAACATCGCAGGTCTGTCGTCGAGCCTCAAGCCATGGACGGCCCTCGGCATGAGTTGCTTGTCTTGGCCTCGAGTCGCCCGTCGGGCGTCTCTCGTCTGTTGTTCCACGCTACAGGGTAAGCCCCGGGGGTCGGCCCAATACCGAGCGCAGCGTCGCGATGTCTCGTATCGAAGGTCGTTCGACGGCGGGAAGGCCGAACATCAGGTCCGTTGAAACGTCGCTATGGGCGCCGATACCAAGCGCGTGACCGAATTCATGCGCGACGATGGCGTTGTAGGCGCTCTGCGAACTCGCGCGCCCTCGATCGACCCGGATGACGACGGTTACGACTCCGCCTCCGCCATTGGCCACGGCCAGACGCTCCGCTTGACGCGGCGCGCCGCCTCCCGGACAGAAATAGGTGTATCCGGCCGAGCCGCGCGCGTCAAACTGGCAACTGCCGGGTGAAACCGGTGCCGCATTTTCGGCATCGTACACGACGACACTGGCGTCGTGAATGCTGCTCGCGGCAGTCAACGTGAACTCCGCGAATTGGGGAACAGCGTTCCATCGAACGACGGCCTGACGAACCGCGAGACCCAGATCCATCGACGTTCCCGCTGCGCTGGAGATCGTCCACACCCTGATGGTTGTTCCGCTGCGCCAGCGATAGAGCAAGCCGCCAGTCAGGGTCGTGGGATCGTATGCGGCGTCTGGTCGCGCGCCGGTCGGCGTGTCACAGGCCGTGACGACAAGCATTAGGCTGAGCGCAAGATGCCGTAACGTCATCGCTCCACCCGCAATCCAACTGAGGAGCGTCCAACCCACCCTGCCGACGCCGTCATGGCGTCGATCGCAATGGCCGGTGTCGGACCGGGGTCGACGCGAACCAGACCGTACCGGACAAACACGGAGATCGGCCGCGCGTTCGACACCTGGCCGGGCCGGACACCGCGTTGAATCGAAACACCCGCCTCGGCGGCCGGAGTCAGTCGCGCGGCGGCCGAGAACGGATACAGCGATCCTGCTCCGGACAGCAGCGCGACCCCGCCACCGAACTCCAGTGCCGATGTCATTCGCGCGCCGCGCAGCACGGTCATCGCGGTGGTGGCAAGCAGTTGCGCGTCAGTGAGTGTCCCGCCCTCCCACTCCGCTTCCGTCTCGCGGAGACGCAATGGCTGCGCGGTCACCCGAATCACCGCGCCAATGCTTGCCTGCGATGTCATGGAGCGTCGCACATCCAGCGAGAGCGCGACGCCGGCGCCGGTCGTAACAGCTGGAGACGTGGCGCCGAGCAGCCACGTTCCGCCGATCACCGCACCCAGTGCACCGCCCAGCGCCCAGCGTGGCTCATGCAATGCCGCGTCGCGCGGCGATAGTGCCTGCGGCGCTCCACCTTGCGCTTGGAGGCCAGAGGTGGCGATCAGCACGGCAAGCACGGCGCTGGCGACACGTTGGGTTTGAGCATTCACGCAGGGACGTTACACTTCTACAGGCCGCCGCGGCAGAGCAATGACGACGGCCAAGTCCTCTCGCCGGGCCCATCGTCTCCGCCATGCGCTTCTCACGCTATCCGCGACTGTCGCGGATTCTCGTTCTGCTGGCCGTTTTCCAGATGGTCGCGCCTTCGGTCGCGGCTATCGCGGATGCGTGGCGACTTGACCGGCGAGAAGCGTACGTGCACATCGAGGCGGAGTCGAGTGCCTCGTGCGTCATGGTGCATGCGCACAACTGCGTGCTGTGCTCGATTGCGACCGAGCCCACCGGGATCCACCCGCCGACCGCATGCGCGCCGATTTCGCGCGCGGCCATCTATCCGGCTCCGGCGACGGCACTGCGCTCGGCCCGCTGGTGGCCGTCGTTCGCCTCGTCGCCCCGCGCGCCTCCCGCACTGCAAGGCTGAGTCATTCCACACCGCGGGTGCGGTGTGTGACTTCGCGCGCGCACCGCGTGCGACTCCTTCTTTCGTGTGGAGTTCGATATGTCGTCAAGGTTCGCGCGCCCGCTCGTGGCGCTGCGTCTGGGCGTTGTGATGTTGGCGATGAGTCTCACGCAAACGGCTGCTGCAGCCACTCCCGGGCCTGCAGAGGGCGCGGTCATCGGCGTGGTGCGGGATACCGTCGGCAAACCGCTCAGCAATGTGCAGGTGATCGTGAGCGGGGCCAATCGTACCGCCACCACCGATGATCGGGGCGAGTTCCTCTTGCGAGGATTGCCCTCGGGGACGTATCACCTCGACGTAATTCGTATCGGCTATTCCGCCGAGCATCAGGTCGTCACGATTCCCGCGGGTGGTGCTGATGTGCGGGTGACGATCATCATGCGTGTGGCCACCGTGCGTCTCTCCAGCGTGAGCGTGACGGCGACGCCAACGGGAACCGATCCGCTCAATGTCACGCAGGCGACGGTGCAACTGTCGGGCAAGGAACTGCAGCGTTCACTGAGTGCCTCGATTGGCCAGACGCTGTCGGGAGAACCAGGAATGGCGGCGCGCTACAACGGTCCGCTGGCGTCTGCACCGGTCATTCGCGGCCTTACCGGTGAACGCGTGCTGGTGTTGCAGGATGGCGATCGCACCGGCGACTTGTCCTCGGCCGCCGCCGATCACCTCAATGCGGTCGACCCGAGCGGCGCGGAACGCATTGAAGTCATTCGCGGTCCGGCGTCGCTGCTGTACGGCAACAATGCACTCGGCGGCGTGGTGAACGTGATCACGGCCGACATTCCCACCAGCATCCCGTCACGAACGTCCGGCTATGCGATGGGGCAGGGAGAGTCCGCCACGCCCGGAGGCGTAATTGGTGCGGGACTGAATGTGCCGATGGGACAACACGTTGCCCTGACGGCGCGCGGCAGCTATCGCCGGTTCGACAACTTGCGCGTGGGCGGCGGTGGCACGCAGGATAACACGGGCGGCAGTACCAACAATGCCACGCTTGGCGCAGGGTTTGTTGGCGAGCATGTATCGGTGGGTGCGGTCTACCGACAGATGGGATTCGAGTATGGCTTGCCACATGCGGACGGCGAGGAAGGGATCCGGTTGAATGGGCGACGGCGCATGGCGCAACTGCAGTCGACGTTTGGCACACACTATGACCCGTTGAGCACGATCAAGGTGGACGGGACGGCGCAGTGGTACACGCACGACGAGATCGAACCGTCCGGTGCCATCGGCACGCGCTTCGCGTTGAATTCGCAGACGGCCAACGCGACCACGCGCACGAAGTTCGGCCGTACGCTTGGCGCGATCGGTGTGCAGGGCATCTTTCGACAGTACATGCCCACCGGTGACGAAGCATTCACGCCCGGTGCCGATAACAACAACGTGGCCGTGTTTGCGTTTCAGGAAGTGCCATTGTCGGGCGGCGCTGCGGAGGCACAGACACCGCGGCTGCAGATCGGGGCGCGCTTCGACCGATTCACGGTCAGCACGAATCCCATCGGTGCCGACCAGATTGCGCAATTCGGCATCGCACAGTCGACGTCTTTCAACAATCTGGCGGGTTCGATCGGGGTGAGCCTCCCGCTCGTGCGGGACGTGTCGTTCACCGCGAACGCGTCGCGCGGATTCCGCGCGCCGACGGTCGAGGAGATGTTTGCCAACGGGTTTCATGCGGCCGTTGGTTCGTTCGACGTGGGAAACAAGGACCTGCAGCCTGAACAGAGTACCGGCTTCGAAGCCGGTCTCCGCGCACAACGGTCGGGCGCATTCGCGCAGGTGAACGCCTACTACAACGTGATCAATCAGTACATTCGTCCCGTCGCCGTGGGCACCCGGGATGTCGACGGAGAGCCGGTGCCGCTGGTCAACTTTCGCCAGGACGACGCCGTGCTGTATGGCGCGGAGGGGCAGGTCGAAGCACAACTGCCACGACGCTTGGTGGGCGGCGTGATGGGCGACTACACCCGCGCCAAATTCCGTGACGCCGCAGGCAATCTTCCGTACATCCCGGCCGGGCGGCTGGGCGCCTCACTGCGTTTCGACAACGGCACCTGGTCGGCCGGCGGCGAGGCGCGACGGGTGTTCTCGCAAGACCATGTGAGCGGCGACGCACTCGACGTGCCGACATCGGCCTACACGCTGATCAACGTCAACGTCACGTGGCTGTTCACCCTGCGCGGCAGCACGGTGCATTCGCTCGCGCTGCGCGCGGACAACCTGTTGGATGAGCAGTATCGCGACGCGACCAGTCGCATCAAGAGCTTTGCGTTCAACCCGGGACGCAATCTCAACGTGGTGTACAAACTCCTGTACTGACTCAGTCGTCGCGCCGGGCCACGGACTGCGTGGTCCGGCACGACGGTCACACCGCCAATTCGCGCAGCAAGCGAAGCATGCGGCCGTCCGTTTCCGCGGGAGAGTCGCCTTTCGGCGTTTCGATGATCTTCGGAACGGCGGACAGTCGGACGTCGGTCATGATGCGCTGAAACGCCGCGACGCCGATCGTGCCCTCGCCAATCAGCTCGTGGCGATCGAGG
>JBEBIR010000866.1:0-1722 GCA_040080315.1 Gemmatimonas sp. | reverse complement strand
GCGACGCACGTTGGCGTGACGGTGTACTATGGCCCCCGCCTGTTGCGCCTCGCGCAACAGGACGCGATCGAGCTCGCTCCTGAGCAATTGCCACCCGAGTTCGCCCGAACCGAACGACTCGACGCGCGCGTTTGCACTGCCCCACTGCACGGTGTGGCCGGTGGAGCGCACAAATCCCGCGCCATTGATCGCATTGAGCACGCCAATGCGGTCAAGCAGTTTGCCGCAACTGGGTGTGAGCGACTCGGCCAGCGACGGACCGCGCGGCGGGCGCGTGAGGAGCAGCGTGTGGTGACCCCACTGCGCCAACATGCGCGCGGCGGCGGCACCGGCAGGCCCGCCGCCGAGTACGATGACGTCGACGGTGTTCACGTCGCGCGCCCAACGCAGTGGCGCAAGGTGAATCAGGCGCTCATCGACTGCTCACCGCCTTCATCGCACGTTTCCGAACGTGTTGGTCCATCCACTTCTCCTGTTCGACATCAAGCTGCAGCCGGTGCATGGGCTCTGCAATGCCGTGACCTTCGCGCGGATACCGCAGAAATTCCACCACCTTGCCCTGCTTCTTGAGCAGCCGGTAGTACTGCTCGGCCTGCGCAATTGGGACGCGCCGGTCCTCTTCGCCATGTGTGATGAGCAACGGTGTGGTCACCTTCGATGCGTGCTCAATAGGGGACCAGCGCTCGTACGTTGCTTTGCTTTGTGAAGGCAGCCCGCCGAAACCGCCTTCGAGCAAGTTCGGAATATCGGTCTGGCCAAAGAACGAATACCAGTCACTGATACCCGCGTGCCCAACGGCGCCTTTGAATCGCGACGTTTGCGTGACCGTCCAGAACGTCATGAAGCCGCCGTAACTGCCGCCCATGACCCCCAACTGTGCGGAGTCCGCAACGCCAAGCGATACGATGTGATCAACCCCCTTCAGGATGTCCACGAAATCCTTGCCGCCCCAATCGTTGGCGTTGGCGTTGCTGAACGCAAAGGTGCGCCCCGAGCTTCCGCGCGGATTGGGTTGGAGTACGGCGTACCCGCGCGCTGCCCAGATTTGCGCACTGCTGTTGAACGTGGCGCTGTACCGTCCGTGCGGACCGCCGTGCACCTGCAGAATGGTGGGATATCGCGTGCCCGGCTGATAATTCAACGGATACGTGAGCACGCCTTCAATCTCGAGGTTGTCCGCGCCCTTCCACGTTATTCCCTCGGCGCGCGCGACGCGAAAGTCGCCGAGTCCGCTGTGCTCCGGGAACAGCCGCTTGGGATTGGCGCCATCGCGTCCCGTCAGGTACACGATGTTGCCGTCGTTGAGTGTCGCGCCGGTCACCAACCACTTCGATCCGTCCTCGGTCATGGTGACGTTGCCAACAACAAAATCCTTGCCGAATGAGATCTCCAGAGGCGTGCCACCAGCCGCGGAAACCTTGTACACCTTGGACGTCAAGCCTTCGGCGGCGACAAAATAGATCAACGCGCCGTCGGGCGACCAGAGAATGTTTGACGTCGAGTAGTCAAACTTCGCCGTCAGATTGCGAGGTTCACCTCCCGAAACGCTCACAACCTTGATGTCGGTTTGATCGGCGGTGCTGTTGATATGATCACTCGATCCGTACGCAATCCACTTTCCGTCCGGGGAAAATGACGGGGCGTTGTCCGGTCCTTTGTTCGTGGTGATCTGGCGCGGCTCGCCGCCGTCGGCGGAAACGATGAACAGATCGCTGTTGTTGC
>JBEBIR010000865.1:0-1724 GCA_040080315.1 Gemmatimonas sp. | reverse complement strand
AAGGCATTGCGCGTGTAGCTCAGTTGGATAGAGCGTCTGCCTCCGGAGCAGAAGGTCGCAGGTTCGAGTCCTGCCATGCGCGTTGAACCTCCCGCTCCACCCCTGACCCAGCCTCGTGCACGTCGCCGAGCTTAAGCGGAAATCCGTTCCGGAACTGCTGGCCCTGGCCACGTCGCTGCAGGTGACCAGCACGTCGGGGCTGCGAAAGCAGGATCTGATCTTTCGTATCGAGCAGGCCCTGCTTGATGCCGAAGAAACGTTGTACGGCGAAGGCGTCCTGGAAGTGCTCCCGGAAGGCTACGGCTTTCTGCGGGCCCAGGACTTCAATTATCTGCACGGCCCCGACGACATTTACGTCTCGCCTTCCCAGGTGAAGCGGTTTGACCTCCGCACCGGTGACACGGTGATGGGAGAGGTTCGCCCGCCCAAGGAATGGGAACGGTATCTCGCACTCCTCAAGGTGGAGCGCATCAACGGTGGTGACCCCGACCAGTCGAAATTGCGAAGCGCCTTCGACAACCTGACGCCGAAGTACCCCGACGAGCGGATCCGACTCGAGCGGGCCAATGGTGAGGTCGCCACCCGTATCTGCGATCTCGTCGCTCCACTCGGCAAGGGCCAGCGCGCCCTCATCGTCGCTCCCCCAAAGGCGGGCAAGACGATCCTCATGCAGCAACTCGCCAACGCGATCATCGAGAATCATCCCGAGATCACGCTGATCGTGTTGCTCATCGACGAACGCCCGGAAGAGGTGACCGACATGCAGGCCAGTTGCCCGCAGGCCGAAGTCATCTGCTCCACCTTCGACGAATCGGCTGAACGACATGTGCAGGTGGCTGACATGGTGATCGAAAAGGCCAAGCGTCTGGTGGAAACGGGCAAGGATGTGGTGATTCTGCTGGACTCGATCACCCGACTGGCCCGCGCCCACAACGCGGTCGCCCCACAGGGCGGTCGCATCATGTCGGGCGGCATGGAAGTGAGTGCGATGCAAAAGCCCAAGGCGTTCTTCGGCGCGGCACGCAAACTCGCCGAAGGGGGTTCGCTCACCATCGTCGCCACGGCACTCATCGAAACCAACTCGCGGATGGACGAGCTGATTTTCGAGGAGTTCAAAGGTACGGGCAACATGGAATTGGTGCTCGATCGCAAGCTGGCCGATCGTCGCATCTTTCCGGCCATCGACATTCAGAAGTCGGGCACGCGACGTGAAGAACTGCTGTTGACGCCGTTCGAACAGCAACGGGTGTATCTCATGCGCGCCTTTCTGGCCGATATGCCGTCCGAGGAAGCGCTGGTGTTTCTGGTCAAACGCATGGAACGCGCGAAGAACAACAAAGAGTTCTTCGAGCAGATGGCCGAGGCGTGACGCCGAATTCGGTGCTGCCGGTGGGCCGGCTGTTGGCGGTTGATTGGGGCGACAAGCGCATCGGTCTGGCGGTGAGCGACGAACTGGGATTTCTCGCATCGCCGGCCGGCGTGATTGTGCGACGCGTGGGCAAGCGCGCGCCACTGGCGGAACTCATGAAACGCGCCGATGCCTTGGGCGCACAGGGTTACGTGTTTGGCTTGCCCATCGACCCGTCCGGCGCGGAAACCGACCGCTCGCGTGAGGTGCGCGAGGTGACGGCGAAACTCGCCACCCGACAAGCGCTGCCCATTCGATTGGTGGATGAACGATTCACCACGTCGTCCGCGCTGCGCAGTATCAAGGAACAGGGTGG
>JBEBIR010000864.1:0-1728 GCA_040080315.1 Gemmatimonas sp. | reverse complement strand
GAATGTTCATGCTCGATGCGCGCCTCGAGATACCGGTCCACCGTCTCGATGAAGTTCTTGCAGTGAAAACGCGTGTGGAAGCCCAGGATGGTGCTGCCCAGCATGCCTTGCAGAATTTCACGCCGCCACGGGCAGATGCCGAACGACTCCGGGTTCGGCCAGGGAATGTGCCAGAAGGTCAGGATGGTCGCCCGCGGCAGCTTGGCGCGAATCATTGCCGGCAGCAGCGCAAAGTGGTAGTCCTGAACCAGTACGACAGGATCGTCGCCGTGAGCCTCGGCCACCACCGCATCCGCAAAACGCTGATTCACGGCGCGGTAGTGCTGCCAGTCCGACTCGCGAAACACCGGCCGCACGTGGGCCACGTGGCACAAGGGCCACACGCCCTCATTGGCGAAGCCGTAGTAGTAGCCCTGCTCTTCTTCGGCCGTGAGCCAGATGCGTCGCAGCATGTATTCCTTGCTATCCGACGGGACGGCCACCCGATCATGCCGGTCGACCACGCGACGATCGGCGTTGCCGCTGCCATGCGCGATCCAGGTGCCGGAGCACGCGCGCATTACGGGTTCCACGGCTGTGACCAGGCCGCTGGCCGGGCGCTTCACGACAATGCCCTGATCCGCCAGTTCGTGGATGTAGGGCTCGCGGTTCGAGACGATGATGACCTGGTCGCCGCGCAGTTGGGTTCGCAACAGGGCGCGCAGGCGCTGCGGGTTCCATTCCGTCTGCGGCCCCAGGCCTCGCCGATGTTCATCTTCCAGATCGCGCAGCCGCGCCCGCAGGTCGGCGGCAAAAGGCGTCCGATCTCGCGCCGACGAGAGCGGCCGCAACAAGCCCTCGCCGCGCAGGAGGGCGCGCACACCCGCCACCCAACCGCGCCAACTCAGCTGGGCGACGACGACGGTGATGGAGGCGATCGCCAGGCCCAGCACGGCAATGAAGACGATCATGTAGCGTCGCGTGTCCTGGCTGCGCCGATCGATGAAACTGAGGTCGTGCAGCAGCACCAGCGATGCGATCGGACCGGACTCGCCGTACAACGCATGCACGCCGACGTGCACCGGCCCTCCGGCCAGCGCCAGACGCGCGTTCGGTTGCAGCGAAGCGGCGCGCGCCCCAAGGCAATTCAGCTCGTCGGGATAGCTGGCGGTTCGCAGCAGCAACGATTCATCCAAAGTACACAGCCCGATCGCAAGCAGGCGCTCGTCCTTTGCCGCGCGCTCGAAGGCGAGTTTCAGGCGCGCCATCTTGGCCTGAAGGAGGGCCTCGTGGATGGTCTCGGACAGCGTACTCGTCACCAGCGCACCGCGGATGTTCAGGTCGCGCGCGAACCAGCGTAACGTCAGCTGGTCCATCAGCGGCAAGGCCAGCGTGGCCGCGACCACAAGAACCAGCACGAGTGGCACCAGAAAGCGCAACTGAAGGCTGAAGAAACGCGTCACGCTGCTTGTCCTGCGACGAGACGTGCCGTTCTGCGGTACATTTTTGCCCGTGCATAGCAGCCCCGTGCCAAGCGCTTCGCAACGCGCCGATCAGCCCGCCTTTCATGGTTGAACAGGCCGGCGAGCGCGGCAGCGCGGCATCGCTCGAACTTGCGCTGATCGGCAACTGCACCATCGGCGCGCTCGCGGATCGCAGCGGGGCCATCGTCTGGTGCTGCATGCCGCGCTTTGACGCCGAGCCGGTGTTCCATGCGCTGATCGACTCGGCCAACGGGCTGCCCGACGA
>JBEBIR010000136.1:0-8065 GCA_040080315.1 Gemmatimonas sp. | reverse complement strand
CGCCACTGCCACCACGCCGCGTTGCCGAGGCGCGTGATCGCGTGCTCATGCCTTCGCCGGGCGCTTGTAGAACGGCAACTTCACGACACGCGCCGGCAACCTCTTGCCGCGAATTTCGACCTCGAACGTGGTCCCGACGACCGCGGCCGCGCTGGGCAGGTAGCACGTGCCGATCGCCGCACCGAGCGTCGGGCTCATGATGCCGCTGCACACTTCACCAAACGGCATCCCGCCATAGATGACGCCATAGCCCTGCCGCGGAATCGCCCGTTCGTCGATCGTGAAACCGACGAGTCGACGGTCGGTGCCCTCGTTATGCTGTCGCGTCAGTACATCGCGACCGAGAAACGGTTCGCGCTTGCCGAGTTTGACGATCCAGTTGAGTCCCGCCTCGATGGGCGTGACGCGATCATCGAGTTCGTGACCGTACAGGCACAGACCGGCTTCCAGTCGCAGTGAATCGCGCGCGCCGAGTCCGGTGGGCGACACTCGCCCGGTGGCCATGACGGCGTTCCACACCATCACGGCCTTCCGCGCGTCGAAGTACAACTCGAACCCGTCTTCACCGGTGTAGCCTGTGCGCGAGATCGTGCACGCCACGCCGGCCACACGGCCTTCGGTGAAGCGATAGTACTTCACATCGCCCAGCGGCACGTCCGCGAGTGACTGCACGACGTCGGCGGCATCGGGCCCCTGAATCGCGAGCAAAGCAATGCTGTCGCTGATATCGGTCATCGTGCATTCGAATTCGACGATGCTGGCCCGGAGATGCGCGAGATCCTTGTCCCGATTGCTGGCGTTGATCACGAGCATGAGCTGGTCGGCGAACCGATAGACGAGCAGATCATCGACGATCGTTCCATCGGCGCGCAGCAACGTGGAGTACTGGATCTGGCCGATTGCCAGCGCCGCCACGTCGTTACTGGTTACCGATGACACAAAGCGAATGGCATCGGGGCCGCGAACCAGCACTTCGCCCATATGCGACACGTCGAACATGCCGCACGACTCGCGCACCGCCTTGTGCTCGGCGGTGATGCCCTGAGGGTATTGCACCGGCATCTCAAAGCCGGCAAAGGGGACGATCTTCGCGCCGAGCGCGACATGGACTTCATGGAGCGGGGTGCGCTTGAGCGCCCCGACGGCGGTGGCAGTCATCAGGCAGTGTCCGGGTTGAGTCGGCCGGTGATCGGCCGGTTCATAAACATGCCTGCCAACTGGCGAAAATGGCAGAGCCGAGCGCGCGAGGGTGCCAGCGTGGCAGCGATCAGAGCGCGTCGAGCACCGTCTGCACCTCGGCCGCGTGCCCAGCCGGTTTCACCTTCTCGAAGACATGGGCGATCCGCCCCTTGGCGTCGATCACGAACGTGGTGCGTTCGACACCCATGTACTTCCGTCCGTACATCGACTTCTCCTTCCACACATCGTAGGCATTGACCACCACCTTCTCGGTGTCGGCGAGCAGTGCGTAGGGGAGCTGAAATTTCGCCTTGAATTTGGCGTGCGACTTCACGCCATCGGGACTCACGCCGAGGATGACCGCATTGCCCTGTGCGAAGCGCGGGAACTGGTCTCGGAATTCGCACGCTTCGATGGTGCAGCCCGACGTGTCGTCCTTCGGATAGAAGAACAGCACGACCGGATGCCCTTCGAGTGCGGAGAGCGTGAGCGTCTCACCCGTGTCGGTGAGGAGGGTGAAATCGGGAGCCTTGGAACCGGGAGACGGACGCATCAGCTGAGTACCTCGCGACCCATGAGTACGGCCATGATGGCCTTCTGAATGTGCAGTCGATTCTCGGCTTCGTCCCATACGGCGCTCTGCGCGCCGTCGATGACGTCAGCCGTGACCTCCTCGCCACGATGTGCGGGCAGGCAATGCAGGAAGATGGCGTGCGAGGCCGCGCGCTTCATGAGCGACGCGTCGACCCGGAACGCCGCGAAGGCGCGCTCGCGCTGCTTCTTCTCCTCCTCCTGACCCATGGACGCCCAGACGTCGGTCGTGACGACGTCGGCGCCGTCAACGGCTTCCTGCGGATCACGGAGGAGCTTCACATCGGCATGCGCGGCCTTGGCGAGGAAGTCGGCGTCCGGGTCGTACCCTTCAGGGCACGCCAGCCGCAGCGCGAATCCCAGATGCGCCGCCGCGTCGATCCACGAGTTCGCCATGTTGTTGCCGTCGCCGATCCAGGCCACGGTGCGTCCGCGCACCTCACCGAGATGTTGACGCATGGTGAGCACATCGGCCAACACCTGACACGGATGTGACAGATCGGTGAGGCCATTGATCACCGGCACGCCGGAAAACTCGGCGAGACGCTCCACGTCGGCGTGCGCGTACGTGCGAATCATGATGCCATCGACGTAGCGCGATAACACGCGCGCGGTGTCTTCGATCGGCTCGCCCCGTCCGATCTGCACATCGCGTGGGGACAGAAAGTGCGCAGTGGCGCCCAGCTGTGTGGCCCCGACTTCAAAGGACACGCGGGTGCGCGTGGACGACTTCATGAAGATCATGGCCAGCGCCATGCCGGCGAGCGGCTTGCGATCGTACGCGCGCGCGCGCATGCGTTCGGCCATGGCGCACAGCGCGAACGTTTCGTGTGCGGTGAAGTCGCTGACGTTCAGGAAATCGCGATGCGGGCGCAGGGACATGGCCGATGGATTTGGACCGGAACGGCGAGGGCGCGACCATGGCGGCCGCGCCCTCGTTTTCGGAGTTGGGAATTTATGCGCCTGCTGTGCACAGGGACACCCCGTGGTCGACAGCGTGCGCGCAGCGTGGCAGCTTGGGCAGATGCCTTTGCCCGCCAACACGCCCTCCATCGGCCGGACGTCCTCGCGCCAGCGCCTTCGCGCCATTTTCGGCGGATCCGTCGGCAACCTCGTCGAATGGTACGACTGGTACGTCTACTCGGCGTTTTCCCTGTACTTTGCACAGGCCTTCTTCCCTCCGGCGAATCAGACCGCGCAACTGCTGAATGCGGCAGCGGTGTTTGCGGTTGGCTTCTTCATGCGACCCATTGGCGGGTGGCTGCTGGGACGCTATGCCGACAAGCACGGACGTCGCGCCGCCCTCAGCGCCTCGGTGTTGCTGATGTGCGGCGGGTCGCTGCTGATCGCAGTGACGCCCGGTTATGCGACGATCGGCGTTGGCGCTCCAATTTTGCTGGTGCTGGCGCGACTGCTTCAGGGGATCAGCGTGGGCGGCGAGTACGGCGCCAGCGCCACGTACCTGAGCGAGATGGCCGGGGCGAAGCACCGCGGTTTCTGGTCGAGCTTTCAGTACGTCACGCTGATCATGGGTCAGTTGCTGGCACTGGGAGTGCTGCTGGTGCTGCAGCGGACGCTCACCGGCGCGCAGTTGGATGCGTGGGGTTGGCGCATTCCGTTCTTCATTGGCGCGGCGTGCGCGGTGGTCGCCTTGTATCTGCGCCGTTCACTTGAAGAGTCCAGCGCCTTCGTGACCGCACGGGCGTTAGTGCCGGGGATCGCCAAAGCGCCGTCGGGAATGGCCGCGCTTCGCGCCCATCCTCGCGCCGTCCTCACCGTCATCGGACTCACCGCCGGTGGCACGGTGGCGTTCTACACCTTCACCACGTATGCGCAGAAGTTTCTGGTGAATACGGCGGGCTTCAGCAAGAGCGACGCGACGATGGTGTCGGCGATCTCACTCGCGTTGTTCATGCTGGTGCAACCACTGGTGGGTGCGATCTCCGATGTGGTCGGACGACGCCCGGTCCTGATGTCCTTCGCGGTGCTCGGCACCCTCGGCACGATCCCGCTGATGCGGGCCCTTGAGCAAGCGCGCACGATTCCGCAGGCCTTGCTGCTGCTCTGCATCGCGCTGTTGGCGATCAGCGGCTACACGTCGATCAATGCGGTCGTGAAGGCCGAGCTGTTTCCGACGGGCATGCGCGCCCTGGGCGTGGGCTTTCCGTATGCGATCGCGGTGTCACTGTTTGGCGGCACGGCCGAGTACCTCGCGCTGTGGTTCAAAAAGATGGGGCATGAGCAGTGGTTTTATGCGTACGTGACGGCGTGCGCGTTCGCGGGACTCATTGTGTACTGGACGATGCCAGAGACACGCCACGCGATGGAAGACTGACGACGGGAGACGGAAGACGGGCGACTACAAGATGTACTTTCGGAGATCTTCGTCTTCGGAAATCGACTTCAGACGCTCGTGTACCATGGCGGCATCGACGTTCACCGGCGCCGTGCCGCGATCGGGGAGTTCGTAGAGCACATCCTCCAGCAACGTGCTCATGACCGTGTGCAGGCGGCGCGCGCCGATGTTCTCCATGCGCATGTTCACGACCGTCGCCACGCGCGCGAGTTCGGCAATACCATCGGCCTGGAAGGTGAGCGTGGCGCCCTCCGATTCCACCAGCGCGGCGTACTGCTTGGTGAGGGCGTTCTCCGGCTCGGTCATGATGCGCACGAAGTCGGCTTCAGTGAGCGGCTTCAGTTCGACACGAATGGGAAAGCGTCCCTGCAATTCGGGAATGAGGTCGCTGGGTTTCGACACGTGAAATGCGCCGGCCGCGATGAAGAGCACATGGTCTGTTTTCACCATGCCGTATCGCGTTTGCACGTTGGAGCCTTCCACAATGGGCAGCAGATCGCGCTGCACGCCCTCGCGTGACACGTCGGGTCCCCCCGAGTGTCCGCGTTCACCGGCAATCTTGTCGATCTCATCGAGGAAGATGATCCCCATCGCCTCCACGCGTTCGAGCGCGTCACCGGTGACGTCATCGAGATCGATCAGCTTGTCGAGTTCTTCATCAAGCAGAATGCGACGTGCTTCAGTGACCTTGACGGTCCGGCGCTTCTTCTTCTTCGGCATCATGTCACGAAACCACTCGGCGACGCTCTCCATGCCTTCAGGCGCGCCGGGGGTCATGCGGTCGGGCATGCCGGGTCCCGACTGCGTGACATCCAATTCGATTTCGCGACTGTCCAACTGACCGTCCAGCAAGAGCTGACGCAGCTTGTCGCGCGTACGCTTCGTGCGTTCGGCAGCGGCCTCGTGCTCGGCGCGCTGGTCGTCAGTGGGTTCCTTGGTTTCGATCGCCGGCGGCGCGGGCAGCAACAGATCAAGCAAGCGTTCATCGACCTTGGCGTTGGCGAGATCCTCGACCTCGCTTTCGCGCTCACTCCGCACCATGTCGATGGCGCTCTCGACGAGATCGCGCACCATTGACTCGACGTCGCGACCGACGTAGCCAACTTCGGTGAACTTCGACGCTTCAACCTTGGTGAAGGGCGCACCGGACAACTTGGCAAGCCGACGTGCGATCTCCGTCTTCCCGACACCCGTAGGTCCAATGAGGATAATGTTGTTCGGCGCGATTTCGTTGCGTATGGACTCTGGCGCGCGCTGTCGACGCCAGCGATTTCGCAGCGCAATAGCGACTGCCTTTTTCGCATCGGCCTGTCCGACGATGTAGCGATCGAGCTCGGCGACGATCTGCCGAGGCGTGAGGTCGGCGAGTCGAGCAATCGCCTGTTCGGTGCGTGGTGAGGGCATACCGAACGGTAACGCAGTCGCTAACTTTGGGGGATGCTTTCTTCCGTCCTTCTGGGTGTCGCGCTACAGCTCGCCGCGACACAGCCCGCGCCCGATTCGATCGTCTACCACGCTATTCTGGGTCGCACCGTGGTGCCCATGTCGAGCCCGATCGACGCAACGATCGTGGTGGATGGCCTGCTCGACGAAGCCGTATGGCAGCGCGCTCGGCGCCTGACGGGGTTTTCCCTGTATCAGCCGGTCGACCAGCGTCCGGCGCCCGATTCGACCGATGTGCTGGTCTGGTATTCGCCGTCGGCGATCCATTTCGGCATCCGCGCCTACGAGCCACATGGCGCCGTCCGCGCCACGTTGGCGGAGCGTGACCGTGTGGGCACGGATGACAACGTGGAGATTCATCTGGATACGTTCGAAGAACGCCGACGCGCCTTCGTATTCATCGTGAACCCATTGGGAGTGCAGGCGGACGGTACGAAGAACGAGTCTGGCGGCTTCATCCCGGGCTCCAATGTCATGCCAGGACAGACCGACCTGAGCGCCGACTTCCAATGGCAGTCGCGCGGTCGCGTGACCGATGCGGGCTACGAGGTGGAGATTCGCATTCCGTTCAGCAGTCTGCGGTTTCCGGTTGGTGGTGCGCAACGCTGGGGTTTGCAAATTCTGCGCAAGGTTCAGCACTCGGGCTACGAGGAGACGTGGACGCCCGTGCGCCGAGGCGCCGCGTCGTTCATCTCGCAGGAAGGATGGCTGACGGGTCTCACGGACATGCGTCACGGCGTGGATATCACGCTCAATCCCGAACTCACCAGCACGATCGCGGGCACGCCGTGTTGTACACCCGGCAACAGCGACTGGCGATACACGAGCAGGCCGCGACTGGGAGGCAATATTCGCGCCGGCTTGGGCAGCAACATCGTGCTGGTGGGCACGGTGCGCCCGGACTTTTCGCAGGTGGAGGCCGACGCGACGCAGGTGGCGGCCGATCCGCGCTTTGCGTTGTTCTACGCCGAGCGTCGACCGTTTTTTGTGGAGGGTTCGGATCAATTCAATGTGCCCAATACGCTTGTGTACACGCGACGGATCGTGCAACCGGATGCCGCGTTGAAACTGAACGTGCGTCAGGGTCGCACCAATGTGGCGCTACTGTCAGCACTGGATGCGCCGTCGGCGTCCACCAACAACCGTCGTCCGTTGGTGGATATTCTGCGGGTGACGCGTGACTTCAGCGCTCAGTCGACGGCGGGTTTGGTGTACAGCGAGCGCGTGAGCAAGGGAAACGCCAATCGCGTATTGGGCGGTGACGCCAAGTTTCTTTTTGGCCGGATGTACTACGCGCAACTGCAGTTCGCGGGCAGTCAGTCGCGCACCGCTGGCGTGTCGCAGACGGGCGCGCTGTGGGAGGCCGTCGTGGATCGCACCGGGCGAGGATACGGGTTTCACTACAACCTGCTCGGCATCCGACCGGAGTTCCGCGCTGACAACGGATTCGTCGCGCGGACAGGGTATGTGCAGCCCAACGCTGCCAATCGTGTCACGTTCTTTGGAAAACAGGGCGCATTGGTCGAACGCTATATGGTGTTCATGAGCGCGAGCGGCCTCTGGCGATACCGCGATTTCTTCGACGGCAAGAGTATGCTGGAGGGCAAGATCAGTGCGAGCAACTTCGTTACACTGCGCCGTGGATGGTCGGTCTCGCTGACGCCGACGGTGTCCACGTATGCCTTTGATCCGGCTGCGTACAGCGGACTCGCCACCGAGAATGGCACGGCCACGCCAGATGCGTTTGTGCCGGCACCGCGGATCACGACCACCAGCGGTGCGCTGTCGGTCTCCACTCCGCAGTACCGTCGATTTGCCGCGTCGGCCGGTCTTACGTCCGCCGGCGATGTCGATTTTCTGGAAACGACGCGTGTGCGACGCACGGCCTACAATGCGTCGCTTGACTTGCGGCCCGACGAGCGGCTGCGTGTCAACGCCACCTACGCCAGCAACGAGTTCGTGCGACGGACGAACGGGCAGTCGAGCTTTTCCACGCGCATACCGCGGGTGAAGATCGAGTATCAAGTCTCACGTCCGATTTTCGTGCGACTCATTTCGCAGTATGAGGCGAACCGACGCGAAGGGCTGGTGGACTATCGCACGGGGCTGCCGCTGCTGGTGCGGCAGAGCGATGGGCGCTATGCACCATCGGTGTTGCGCTCGAGCAATCTGTTGCGCGCCGACTGGCTGTTCTCGTATCGCCCGCGTCCCGGCACGGTGTTCTTCGCCGGCTATGGCAACAGCATGACGGAGCCGGAGGCGCTGGGATTTGATCGGTTGCGGCGCGTGAGCGACGGATTCTTTCTCAAGGCGAGCTGGCTGTTTACGCCGCCGGTTGCGCGATACTGAGTACTGAGTACTCAGTACTCCGGTTCGAGCACCGTGATGTTGGTGTTCGTGTAGATGCAGATTTCGCCGGCGATGGTGAGCGCCTTTTGCACGATGTCGCGGGGGGACAGCGAGGTTTCGCGCAGGAGCGCGCGGGCCGCGGCCTGG
>JBEBIR010000135.1:0-8067 GCA_040080315.1 Gemmatimonas sp. | reverse complement strand
CCCGTGCAAGATCCCGCCGTCGTCCTGCGCCTTGCCAAGCACCACGTAGGGGCCGAGGCGCGGCTCATCGCCCGTCATACGCGGTACGACAACCGCACGCGTTTCGCTGCGCCGATGCGCCGATGATGCCAGTGGTCGCACCACGCGCGTGCCGGTGATCACGTCGTGCAGCAGACGCCAGCCATTGCGACGTCGAGCGGTGAGCAGGAACACGCCGTGAAAAATCAGAGAGGACACCAGTATAATGGCGGCCAGGCGACTTGATCCCGCCAAACCTGCCTGCACGCCAGCCGTCGCAAAGTCCGTCAACGACAGCAACGTCACGCGAGCGGCCGCGCGAGCCAAGCCCGGAACACCTCCGTGCGGTCCAACCACGCGAATGCCCACCAGCCATTTGCCAATTGACGCGCCGCGCAATCCTTCAGGTGTACCCACAACGAGGAGCGCGATGACCAGGCTGACAAGCACACGACGCCAGTCGACGGACTTCGCGTCTGTTGACTGCGCCATTCCCACCGCGAGCGATACCAGAAGGAAATTGACTGTGCCATCAACGACCCACGCGCGAAAGCGATCCCACAACGTCGCCGGCGCCACGTCAACGGCGCGCAGTGCCGCGACATCGGAACGAAACTCCGCGTAGGTCTGGTAGCGATCCTCCAGCTTGCGCGCCATCGCCTTCTGCACCACCGCAATCACGCCGGCCGGCAGATCGCTCCGATGCTGCGCCAGCGGTGTCGGTGATCCATTCAGCACCGCGGCCACCACCTGCATCATCGAGCCACTGTGATACGGCAGTGATCCGGTCAACAGCGAGTAGAACGTCACCCCGACCGCGTAGATATCGCTCCGCACGTCCAGCGATTCACCCAGCAGCTGTTCCGGCGACGAGAACACCGGTGTGCCCAGAAACACACCGGTCTGCGTGAGTTTCAACTGCTCGTCGTGTTCGACTGGCTTGGAGAGACCGAAGTCGCCGATCTTTACCGTGCCGTCCGCACCAACGAAGCAATTCGATGGCTTGACATCGCGATGCAACACGCCAGCGGCAAGCGCCGCATCAAGCCCGTCGATCACTTGCAGGATGTCATCCACCGCTTCAGCCCACGGCAACGGTCCGCGGGATTTCACCTTCTCATCGAGCGTGCCGCCCGACACCAGTTCCATCGAGATCGCCGGCGTCCCGTCAATCTCTTCGGTGCCGTAGATGTAAACGGTATTCGGATGATTGATGGCCGCCGCCGTCAGTCCTTCGCGCAGGAAGCGCGCGCGTGCATCCATCTTGTCCAGATCAACGCTCAGCAACTTGAGCGCGACCACGCGGCCGTCAGCCCGATGCTCGGCCTCGTACACCGCCCCCATGCCACCACGCCCCAGCAGGCGCACGATCCGATAAGGACCGAATACGGAATCCGGACTTAGCTCTGGAAGGGCGGATCGCTCGTTGTCAGGCGGCATATGGCCGGGGAGGCATGGTCTCCACCCGAATGGCTCAGGGCTTCACCACGCGGTACATCCACGAGTCGCCACGATAGTCGCGCCACATCACCGTACCGCGTCGTCCATCGCGTGACAGATTGAACTGCGTCGAGACATGCCCTACCGTGCCAAGTGTCTTGTCTTGCCCGGGCCCGGTGAGTTGATGCAGCGTGACCGCGTCCGTGCCCAGCCACACCGCGAATGCCAGCGAGCCATCGCCCATCCACGCGATGCCGCCCGTCTCAGCGAATGTCCGCGCCCAGGATTCGGCGGTACCACCAGCCGTCGGCACGACATCAACGCGCAACGTATCACTGGTCGAGGCGGCCCAGCCGAGCACCGCGAGTCTCGACCCGTCAGGTGATGCGTCAACTTGGAAATATCCCTCAAACCACGCCGCTTTCGCGATCTCGTGTTGCTTGCCGTTCCGTTCGACAACCACGCGGTCGCGCTTTTGAGGAATCCACGCCCATCCGTCCGGCAGAGACGTAATCGAGGTAATTAGCGAGTCTGCGATGTCGATCGGCTGACTCACGGCGCCTGTTCGCACATCGGTTCGCGCGATGTGCGTCCCCGTCGTCGTCAGCGTGCGAACCGCGATGGTCACCGAGTCAACCCAGCTCGCGCCAACCACATCCCCGACCAGATTGAGAGGAGTTTCCGTACCGCCGTCAAATGCGCGAATGGAATAGCGCAGTTCATCATCCCCCTTGGGCGTCGGCACACTGCGGCGCAAGAGAAGTCGCTCTCCGTCGGGCGACACGAACCCATTCACCACGTTCGACGCCTGCAGCAGCGGCGTTCCTTCAAAGGCTTTGCCACTGATCAGATCGGCGATGCTGCCGGCCGCCACGGTGAACGTGTAACTGCCATCATCCACGGCCATCTGCGTGCCGTCGGCCGTGACCGACAAATTCGTAAAGCGGCCGCTGTAGATCGTATCCTGATGTGCGGAGAACCTGCCGTTGCCCGGATCGAGCGCTACGCGCACCACCGCTTCAGCGGCCGTTGGTCCAGCGCGCGTCATCCACAACGCGTCGTGGGATGCCGCCGCGCCGCAGGTGCACGAGTTGAGCAGTTTGTCGGTGACGGTGCCGTTACGCTCCTGCACCTGCCACAGGCCGCGTCCCTGCTGTATGACCAACGACACGAAACGCATCGTGCCTGGAATGGACACGATCGACGCCATTGAGGTGCCAGGACCCGGCACCACAATGCTGTCACGCACCGTGCCATCAAGGCCGGCCACACGCACGATGAAGTTCTTCTCCGATGATCCGGACTGCCCGAGCAACAGGGAGTCACCGCCGGCATAGAACGTCGCCGCGCCTGCCGTCAGATAACGCGGTGTTCCGCCAAGCGCGGAGACGATGAACGTGCCGTACTTGCCACCGATGGTGCCATTGGCGATCAGGTTGCGTCGATCGGGGCTCCACTCCAGTGCGTACCCGGCGGTGGCGCCCTGGTACACGCGACGCGTGTTGGTGCTGCCGACATCCTGTACGTCAATCGCGTACTGACAGTCGGCACCTGTGCACTCTTTCGAGAAGTACGCCAACTGTTTGCCGTCGGCCGACAGTGTCGGCAAGCTGACCCGGCCGGAGAATGTCAACTGTGTCCGATCGCGTAGGGCGGCCGACGTGTTGGCCGACGCGCGATTCCCCTTGATCGCATACGCCGCCGCCGTCGCCGCCACGCACACCAGTATCACTCCGCCGATAAGTGCCTTTCGCGAGCGCGAGGTCGCGATCGACGTTGGCGCGGTGGTCGCGGAGGACGTCGCCGCGTCTGATGCCATCAGGGGTGCGGCGTCCAACGCGCGCGAAAACTCGGCAACGCTGGCAAAGCGATCGGCCGGAACTTTCGAGAGCGCCTTCGCAATGGCGGCATCCACGTGCAAGGGCACCGTGTTGCGCACCGTGCGCACATGCATCGCGGTTTCGGTGAGCAGCTTGGCGATGACGGCTTGCGTGGTCTTGCCCGTGATCGGAGGCTCCCCGACCAACATTTCATACAGCACCGATGCAAGCGAATAGAGATCGCTACGGGCGTCGAGCGAGCGCTCGCCGGTGGCCTGCTCCGGACTCATATAATAGGGCGTGCCCAGCGACAAACCGGTTTCTGTCAGACGGCTGCCACCCGATTCCTGCACCGCCAACGCGATACCGAAATCGGCGAGCATCGCCTCGCCTTCCTGAAGCAGAATGTTCTCGGGTTTGATGTCGCGATGGACAATACCCTTGCGATGCGCGTAGTCGAGCGCACTGGCGATGTGCTTGGTGATCGCCAGCGCCTGCTCAAGTCCCAACTGCGATTCGCGATCCAACAGGTCACGAAGCGACTCGCCGCGCACGAATGGCAGCACGTAGTACAGCAGTCCACCGGCCGACCCCGAGTCGATCAGCGTGAGAATGTGTGGATGGTCGAGCCGCGCCGTGATTTTGACTTCGGCAAGAAAACGCTCGCTGCCGAGCACCGCACCCAGCTCCGGCCGCAACACTTTCAGGGCGACCTCGCGCTCCAGCTTTACATCCTCCGCCAGATAGACGGTGGCCATGCCTCCTTGTCCAATCTGGCGCACGATCTTGTAGCGATCGGTCAGAATCTCAGCAAGCTGCGGCAACGACTCGGACACGGCGCGCTCCCTAAAGGGCGATAGTGAAACCAGCGATCAGCAGAATATCGTTTCTGAGCACGGTATTGGCGAGCATCGAAGGCTCGAGTCGCCTCCGGGACTTCGCGCGAAAGCCCACGGCAAGCGCGCGCTCGTCACGGAAGGCCCTGCAACAGGTAGTAGACCTCGGTGCGCAACTGCGCGGGATCCGCGTGCCAATGCCCATACACTTCCCACGACGGACCGGCGCACATGCGGTTATGCGCGCGGCACCACGCGAGGATCGCGGCGTTCGCGTCGCCTAGTCGTCCGTAGTCACCGACATGCGTTGTCATCGCGGCAACACCGTGCGGGGTCTGGAACGGCTCCACGCGACCAACCGCCGCGAAGGGGGCCGTGACACCGACGCAGAAGTCCACGGTCAACTCACCAGCCGTCGCCTCACGATAGATGAAGATGTTCTGCCCGCGCGGCCACAATCACTTCGTGGACTTCATGTGGTGCGTAGGACATGACGTGATCTCCTGTTCAGCAATCTCCGGCCCCTGGTGCCCGCCATGCTCAACATCGCGACGCGCCGATCCGCCACCGCACAATCCAGCTCGACACACCCTCGTCGCCACTTGGATGCTGCACCACGGCTACCAACGTATCCCCGCGCACGGCGTAGCGTGTCGGGGTGTCCGCCGGAACGGGCAGCGCGAGTTCAGCGCAACTGCGATGATGCCGCCAGTCGACCATTTGCACAAAGGACGGTCCGCGGTATTGATCCTTGACCAGCGTTGGGTCTTGGAACACGACGATTGCACGCTCGTCCGAGAGAGGCGCGACCAACATCGGAAAGGACCACTGGAACGCCAACGATGCCCCTTTGGAGGGATCGCGCAGCAACGCCTCGATGCGGTCCGGACGCGCGCCGCGTCGTGTCGCGACCGTGAGGAGAATGGAGTCGGCCGTCCCATCGCGGAGTGGCCAGCGGTACATCGCGTTCGAGACCTCGAATAGCCCAAGGATGGCGTCGCCGTCGCGCGCCACCGCAACGGTGCCGAAGGCCTGCGCGACCGGTGGCAAGCGACGATAGATCTCCGGCACGCTTCCACCACGCTGGAGCGCTCCGCTGGAATCGGTCAGCAACGCGAATGCCGTCCCGCTATCCGGCCAGAGCGACGCGATCAGCAGCGCGCCGCTACCACTCGACAACGACGACGCGGGCGACGACAGGCGCAACGTATTCCGATATCGCAATGTCGCGAGATCGAACCACTCGATGCGCTTCCCGCCGGCGTTTTGTACCGCCAAGACAGTGTCGCCGAGAATCGCGAGTGACGTGGGACTGGAGACCTCGCCAGGTCCGCCGCCCCGTCCGGCAACACGAATCACCGCGTCCCCCGCGCGCGCGACCCGCACAATCTTGCGGTCGGCAATATCCGAGATGAAAACCGATCCATCTGGTCCGAGCGCAATCGCGTTGGGTCGCCCGACATACAGGCTCTCCGACTCCTGAATCCGCACGCTGTCCACCAGTATCAAAAGCGGTGGCGCGTCAGCGGGCGTGGACTGGCACGCGGCCAGCAGCAGCAGTCCACCGGCCCACCTCGTCATTCGGTTACGCATGTCGTCCTTGCTGTTCGCTGTGTAAGTGACATGCTCGCTCACAGACGCCTAGTTGTCGATGGGCTCCGTACCCGCGATTCCGTCTTTCATAGCCTGGATTTCCTCTGGGGAATGTCCCTGCCAATTCAGGTATTCGGCCACAACTCGCAGCGGCTCCCGGGAGCGATAGGATTTCGTGGGATTCCCGGGAAACTTCTTGTCCGTGAGATTGGGATCGTCCATCCACTCGCCGATCGGCTCCACCAAATAGATTCGGCCGCGACCTTCGCCCTTCGCGAGCTCCGCTCCCCAAGTAGCCGCGTTCAGGGTCTCGCTGAAATAGACCCAGGGCGACCTCCGCGCGGTGTAGTTGGAGGCATAGCCGGGCTGGAATCAGATCCCCGGGCTTCAGGTCCGCGCGAGTGCCATGGTAGAATTGCGGTGAGCTCATCACTTGCCCAGCAGGATCTTGTCCATGGCGGCAATGAACCGAGCGTCATAGAAGACCCTCGCGCCGTTGTCGCTGTTCGTCATGATGATGTAGCCCGACCGACGCTCGAGCGACGCCGCGGCGAATGCCTGAACCCCGCGCTGCCCGCCTTGATGCTGAAACAGATCGCCCTGCGGTGTGTGCCGGATCTCCCATCCTAGCGCCCACGAGTGGGTCGCGTCGACGGTGATCTGGGGCCGGAGCATCTCGTGTCGTGTGTCCGGCGCGAGGCGGAATGCGGGCGCGCCGCGCGGCGAAAGAATCTCAGTGAGGTAGCCAGCGTATTCGATCGCGGTCGTGCGGAGACCACCCATGGCCGCATAGCGGGCAGCATCGACGGCGGTGGTTTTCGATTGGGGTATCGGTTTGCCGGCGGGATCATGCGACCGGACCATGTGTTGCTCGAGATGGTCGTTCCACACATACGTGCTCCGCGCCATTCCGCATGGAACCAGCACGTTCGCCTTCAGATAGGTCGCAATATCCGTCGCGCAGACCGTCAGGCCCGCTTCGTACGAGCCGCACGATCCGGGATCGACCCTGCCGGCGAGACGGGTCATGACCGATTGCAGATACCAATAACCTTCGCCCGAATACCGATACTTCTGGCCCGGCGCAAATTGGATGCTCAGCGGTTCTGCGCGGGATCGAAAATTGGGCAACCCACTCGTATGTGAGAGCACGTGGCGTGCGGTGATCGCGGCCAGTCGCGGATCGCCACTCAGGATGCGATCGGTTGTGTAGTTCGTGAGTGGCGTGTCAAGCGCGAGCATGTTCCGGTCACACAGCTGCATCACAGCATAGGCGAACACCGACTTGCTCACCGACGCCGCTTCGAATACCGAGTCTTCGTCGACGCGACGCCGCGACCCGGCGTCGCTGACGCCAAACTCGCGGTGCCAGCTAACACGCGCGTCCTGCACGACCGCGATCGACGCACCGGGGACGACATTGTCCTGCATGAGCGCCTGGATCAGGCGAGCCAGCTCGTCGAACTGCGCCGCCGAGCTTCTCGCCCGAGCGTCGAGGGATAGAGCGGAGAATCCTGCGGCGCCGATGCCACCGAGAATGAAGGACCTTCTGGACTGACTTGGAATCACCGTTACCCCCAACGAAGAGGACGGAGTACTCAGTACTTAGTACTCAGTACTCAGTACTTGGTTCTTGGTCGTGCGCGACTAGTCGTCGCCGCCGCCATCACTTCCACCCGAGTCACCACCACCGCCGTTGTCGTCGCCTCCGAACTCGTGTTGCTGCTCATGGCGTAGCTGCGCAACGTGGCCGCCGGCGCCGGCGCCGCCGTCGACGAGACTGCCCGCGGCAACTCCGGCAGTTTCTCGCTGCCAGTGACGCGCAAGTCGAATGACGAATGGCGCGAGCGCCAACACAATGCCGATCCCGATCACGATTCCAGCGAGCAACCGCATGGGCACCTCCGTGGGCACATGGGCCAACGTGAAAACGTCACGGATGCCAGCCGCCCTGAACCCGTTCAACGAGTTCCGCGCGACTTGCAGAAACTACTGTCGCGGCGATGGGAACGCAGCAAGGAACGCCATTGTCCCACGCGCGTGGAGCGCACGCCCTAGCGCGGGTACGGCGATAGGTCATTGCGCGCGGTGTGCGCTGTCCACACTCGATCGCCCCGCCGCCAAATCGGCCAGCAAGGACACATGCACATCAAGCGCGTCGATCACCCGATAGCCGGTCTCGCGCCCGTCAAAGGCAAGCCCGAGATCCGTACCCGCCAGCACGATCGCGTCGGCGCCCTGTTCTTCGATCATGCGACGGCCGGCGTCGAAGAATGTCGCGCGCTGCTGTTCGGTACACACGCCGGTGACCGCGACATCCTGATACATCTGACCAAGCCGCTCGATATCGTCATCGCATG
>JBEBIR010000863.1:0-1735 GCA_040080315.1 Gemmatimonas sp. | reverse complement strand
TTCGTGCATCCGCGCTTGGCGAGATGATATGCGGTGCTCGCGCCCATGATTCCGCCGCCGATGATGACGACGTCTGCTGTTGGTTGCATCACGCGACTCCGTCCGAGGCCAGCGGCGCTGACGTGTCTCTCGTGGTCAGTTCCAGCAATACACGCGCCCGTCGGTTGTCAGGCCACAGATTGCGGCAGACACATTGCGCGTGAGTGACTTGAACTTGATGCCCTTGATGAGATGATGGGGGCGCAGTGCGCGTTCTCCCAGTCGGCTTGAAATCGAGAACGGCACGAATCCCCCCCAACAATACAGGTCGCCGTCGAGCGTAATTCCGCATGTTGAAGAACGGTATACAGTGGTGAGGAGTCCGAACTTGAGTCCGCCGAGCACGCGTTGAGGGCCAGTCGGTGGACTGGATGTGGTGCCAATCCCAAGCTGGCCACTGCCGTTCTGCCCCCAGCAGTAGGCGTCATCGGTGCTGGAGATTCCACACACCCCGTTGTCGGCCGCAGACAAGCTCTTGAATGTCAAACCGCCGATGACCGGCAGTGGGATTTCCGCCGGGAGCGTCGTTTCGTCGATGCCCAGCGTCCTTCGATTGACGTTCAGGAAACCTGAGCAAAACGCCGCGCCCGACAGGTCAAGCAGGCACGTCGAGAAATTCACCGTGCTCACCATGGAGCCGCGGAGATTCCCGCCAACTGGTGACACCGACGAGTCCTCTCCACTCCGAAAGCCTCGCCCCAGCTGATAGGCATCATTGTGTCCCCAGCAGTACACACCACTGTCCGTGCGATCCACTCCGCATGTCTGCGCGTGACCGCCATGCGAAAAGGCGGAAAATCGGCGAGTGGTGCGGACGGCGATTGGTCCCGTATCTGCGACAACGGTGCCGCCTCGAGCGAACAAGTAATGCGCGTTGCCGCCCCAGCACATGATGCGTCCGTCGGTATTGAGCGCGCAGGCGGCATGTAGACTTCCCTCAACCGCGGTAAAGGCGAGTCCGGCGGCGCCGCGCATTCTCACCATGAGTGGCGTCGTATCGGCTGCGGTCGGAGCTGCGCGACAGTACACCACGCCAGACGCGAGGGCGCAACTCTTGGAGTCATTCGCCGAGCCGTCGGTGAAGGTGATACCGCCATCGGCGCGCTGCAAAACAATGCGCACTGTGTCCTGTGCCCGTTGCCCTTGCAGTTCGGCGCGCACGATCGCGGACCCGACGCCGACTCCGAGTGCGGTTCCCAGTGTATCGACCACCACCACGTTCGTGTCGGAGCTCGTCCAGATGAAACGCGGCGAAGTACCGATGGTGGAGTCGCCAGTAGCCGCGGCCGTCAGGCGCATCGTGCGTCCGAGAAACAGTGAGTCGTTTGGGGATTGCAGCGTTACCGCAGTGACGTGCGCGATGGGTGCCGCCGGGCCCTCGCCGCAACTCCAGAGAGCGGCGCAGAACCCTGCGGCAGTGAACGCCGCCCGCGATCTCAACACGCGTGTCACAGGCAGATCCCCCTGCCGTCAGTCGTCACGCCACACACCTGTTTCGAATTTGCGCTGATCGACTTGAAGGTGAGCCCGCTGGCCAGACGCACCGGCGAGAAGCGCGCGCTGCCAATCAGTGCAACGAACTGCGCGCTTCCTGGAAGCAAGCCCCAGCAGTACAGTGCTCCTGGTGTTGTCAACGCGCATGTGAAACCGTTGCCGGCGGTGACCATTTTCACCGTGGTGCCAAGGGAGATCTTCT
>JBEBIR010000862.1:0-1736 GCA_040080315.1 Gemmatimonas sp. | reverse complement strand
GGGAGATACTTGGGCACCAGAAACATCGAGATGCCCTTGGTGCCGCCCGGTGCGTCGGGCAGCTTGGCGAGCACGAGATGCAAAATATTTTCGGTCAGATCATGCTCACCGGCCGAGATGAAGATCTTTGAGCCGGTGATCTGGTACGCGCCATCGCCGGCCGGTACGGCTTTGGTGGAGATGATGCCCAGGTCGGTGCCGGAGTGTGCTTCGGTGAGGCACATGGTGCCACTCCACGTGCCGTCAACCAGCTTGTGCAGAAAGCGCTCTTTGATCTCGTCCGATCCATGACTCATCATGGCGCTGTACGCGCCGTGCGAGAGACCCGGATACATGCTGAAGGACAGATTGGAGGAACACAGCATTTCCTCCATCACGAAGCCCACCGTCTCAGGCAGGCCCTGACCGCCAAACGCGGGATCGGCGACGACGCCAGTCCAACCAGCGGCCGCGTACTGCGTGTACGCCTCCTTGAATCCCGTTGGCGTTCGCACCTCGCCATTCTCCAAGCGCACACCCTCCGCATCGCCGGACTGATTCAGCGGGAACAACACCTGCTCGCATATGGCGGCGCCCTCGGTCAGGACCGTGTCGATCAGATCGGGCGTCGCGTCCTCGAAGCCAGGTAATGCCGCCAACTGTGCCACGTTGTGCACGTCCTGCAGCAGAAACCGGATATCGTCGAGGGGGGCTTTATACGCGGGCATGGACAGCGTCCTCAGAGGCAATGGTTCTGAAAATGGGGGTTCCTGAAAGCTGACGATCCATTTCCCGCCGGGCAAGTGAAATTGCGACGGTAGCGTCATGTTTCGGCGCTCCATCCAGCCTGAAACCGTTCACCCTGCTAGACTCCCAGTGTTCCGCAGGCGCACGCACGGATTCCCGGAGTCACGCATGAAGGCCTTCTTCACCGCCATTGCCGCCAACCTCGTCACGATCGCGCTGTTCGTGGTGGGCGGCTTCGTTCTCCTGATCGGCATCGCCGCCGCGGCCGGCAGCAGCAAGCCGGTGACGGTCCGTCATGGATCGGTGCTCATTGTCGATCTCGATCAGACATTTGTCGACGCGCCGACTGGCGCCTCGCACAAGTCCGTGCTGGATGACGCGCTGATGGCCGGAGGACAAAATACCTTGCCTCTTCGATCGGCCATCCTGTCACTTCGCGCGGCGGCCGGCGACGACGACGTGAGTGCGGTGTTGATTCGCGGCACCATCAATCCCAGCGGGTACGGTTCCGGATACGCCGCGTTGCGCGAGTTGCGGGCCGCGATCGCGGACTTTCGGAAGTCGAAGAAGCCGGTGCACGCGTACCTCGTCAATCCGGACACTCGCGATTACTACCTCGCGTCCGCGGCCTCGGTGATCACGCTGGATCCATTCGGCGCGCTCATTCTTCCCGGCCTGGCGTCTGAACAGGTGTTCTTCGCGGGAATGCTTGAGAAGTACGGAATCGGCGTGCAGGTCAGTCGCGTCGGTCGGTTCAAAGCGGCGGTGGAGCCGTACACGCGCACGGATATGAGCCCGGAGAGCCGGATGCAGACACGCTCGTATCTGAGCGAAATGTGGTCGGAAGTGAAGCGCGGTGTGTCGGAAAGCCGTGGTGTCGATACGACCGCGTTACAGGTGCTCGTAGACGCGCAGGGCATCCTCCTGCCGGCCGATGCCAAGTCGGCGCAACTGGTCGACCGCGTGGCCTACTTCGACGAGGTGCTCGCTGATCTGGAAGTGTTGGCCGG
>JBEBIR010000861.1:0-1741 GCA_040080315.1 Gemmatimonas sp. | reverse complement strand
AACGTCGGCAGTAAGGAAGGCAGAAGTACATCGTACTTCTGCCCTCCCACTGCCGACGTTGTTACTTTGCGTTCCATGACCGCGAACGCCAAGACCCCCACGGTGTCCCACCGGCTGGAGTATGTCGCGACGCGCGCCGTCGTCGGCGTTCTCCGGCTTATCGGATGGCGTGGTGCCAGTTGGGTCGGCGGTCGAATCGGGCGATTGGTCTACAAGCCGATCGGTATCCGGCGCGGGGTGGTCGAGCGCCAGCTCGCGGCGGCGTTCCCCGACCGCACGGCGGCGGATGTTGAGTCGCTCGCGGCTCGCTCCTACGAGAGCCTGGGCCGCACGTCCATCGAGACGGCCACGATGCCGGGCACGTCTGCAGCCGAGATCATTGCGCGGGTCGCGCGGGTTGAAGGTTGGCACCACGTTGAGCAGGGACTGGCCGGTGGCAAGGGGGTCATTCTGGTGACCGGTCACCTGGGCAATTGGGAACTGGGCGGAGCGTACTTCGCCGCGCGGGGCGTACCGATTGACGTGGTGGCGCGCGGCATGGCCAATCCGATCTTTGAAGCGTATATGGGCCGCACGCGTCGGAAGATCGGCATGGAAGTGATTCACGACAAAGACGCCGTGCGTCGCACGCCGCGCTCCCTGCGGGACAATCGCTGCGTGGCCTTCGTGAGTGATCACGATGCGCTGGGGCTGGCCAGCACGTTTGTGCCGTTCTTTGGGCGACCGGCCAAGACGCCCCGGGGACCCGCGGTCTTCGCGCTGCGCTTTGCCGTGCCGGTGCTGTTTGTCGCCATCGTGCGCGAACCCGATGGCCGATATGCGGTCCTGATCGATCCCGTTCCGGTTCATCCGACCGGTGACCGCGAGGCGGACATCGACGCCATCGTTCTCGCGTATACGCAGATGCTTGAACGATACGTGCGAAGGTATCCCGACCAGTATTTCTGGCAGCATCGACGCTGGCGACGCCAGCCCGATGACACGCCGGCGCACCTGCGCGAGCCATGAAGAGCGTGCGACGATGGCTGTCGGCACTCTGGCGTCGCACACTCGGACGCGTGTTCATCGTCGGCGTACTGCTCATCCTGTCACCCGTTCCCAGCATCCTGCTGCTGGCGCTGGTGCATCCGCCCATGACATCCGTCATGATGCAACAGACAATGACCCGCCTGTTCACCGGCGCGCGTCCGATCTGGCCGAAACACGTGACGGTTTCGCGCGCGCGCATCTCACCCAACCTGCGACGCGCCGTGCTGGCCTCGGAAGACGATCGATTCTATCTGCATCACGGAATCGATTTTGTGGAGATCGACAAGGCGCTCGAGCGTCGTCGTCGCGGTGGCAAGTTGCGCGGCGCCTCCACACTGACACAGCAAGTGGCGAAGAATATTTTCCTGTGGAACGGTCGCTCGTACGTACGCAAAGGCTTGGAGCTGTATCTCACCCTGTGGCTTGAACTACTGCTCTCGAAGGAACGCATCCTCGACCTGTACTTGAACCTCGCCGAATGGGGGCCAGGAATTTATGGCGCAGAAGCCGCGGCCCAAGCGCACTACGGCAAGAGCGCAAAGTCCCTCACCCGAGACGAGTCCGCGCGCCTGGCCGCCATCCTGCCATCACCCAAGCGCTGGTCTCCCAAGGGATCGGTGGCTGCAAGACGAGCAGTAACAGTCATGGAGCGGATGGGAGAACCGAGTCCTAAGAACTAAGTACTGAGTACAGAGTACTGAGTACTCAGTAC
>JBEBIR010000860.1:0-1744 GCA_040080315.1 Gemmatimonas sp. | reverse complement strand
TGCCCGGACCATCCAGTTGACGCAGCGCCTGGTCCAGCACCCCTCGATCGAGTTCCTGACGCGCTCGATTGAGTTCTTCGAGCTCACGGGCAATCACATTCGCTTCATCTTCGCGCTCAGCCAGCAGCAAACGCAGTCCAAGCTTGGCATCGGCGATGCGGCCCGCCGCATTCAGTCGCGGCGCCAGCACGAATCCGACCCGCCCAGCCGTGAGGGGCTTGCCTTCCAAACCCGACGAGCGCAACAACGCGCGCAAACCCGGGTGCGTGGTTTCGGCGAGCAGCTTGAGACCGTAGCGCACCAGAATGCGATTCTCGCCACGCAGGGGCGCGACATCCGCAATGGTTGCCAATGCGACAAGGTCGAGCTGTCGATGGGCGAGCGTGGGGGACACGCCGAGCGCTTCGCACAACGCGAGGGCCAGTTTGAAAACGACACCGACCGCGGCCAGATCCTGATCGGCCGCTCCAGACTCCGCGCGCCGAGGATTGCAGACCGCGTAGGCCGCCGGCAATGGCCCGCCGGGGAGATGGTGATCCGTGATGATGACATCGATGTCGGCCGCGGTCAGGGCCGCGACGGCGTCGATCGCACTCGTGCCACAGTCGCACGTGATGACAAGCGTGGCGCCGGCCGACACGGCGGCGGCCACGCCGGCCGGTCCCAGATCGTATCCATCGGACAATCGATTCGGTACGAACGGGACCACGCTGGTGGCGCCGCAACCGCGCAAGACGCGCGTGAGCAACGCGGTCGAACTCATGCCGTCGACGTCGTAGTCGCCGTGCACGAAAATGGTTTCGCCGCGTCGAACGGCCGTCGCGATGCGTTCGACGGCGCGCGGCAGGTCATACAGCGTCGCGGGATCCTGCAACTGCTCCAATCGCGGCCGCAGGTAGCGTTTGGCGACCTCGGCATCGGCATATCCACGTCCAACCAGCAAACGACAGAGCGGCTCGGGCAGCATCAACTCGGACATGAGGCGCTGCACACGACCAGCATCCGCCGGTGGAGCCAGAACCCAGCGAGCCTGCGGGCGTTGTCGGGGCGTCACGAGCGCCAATGGCGCACTCGCCGTTGGCACCGACACGTCGCCGACCGCGCGAATCTCAGGCGCGTTGACGAAACCGGATTCGGGAGATCTCAGCGGGGCGCTCACGCGCGTCAATCTAGTTCGCGCACCGTAGCGCTGACACCCGAAGGATACCGGAGCATCCAACCGAAATCACGCACCGGTCGCCGTGGGCGGAGTATCAGGGCTCCTTGGTCGGCGACGGGAGATACAGGAGCACGCCGCACGCCTCACAGATTTCGATCGCCTGGCCGCCGCTGGTCATCGCCGGGCGGCGCTGCAATGGGATCGCCGTATCACAGCTCCCGCAGGAGAACCCGGCATTGAGCGCGAACAGTGCGGCCGCGCCTCGACGCTGCATAACGCGATCGTACTTCGATAGCAGCGACGGCGTCACGGTGGTCGCCGCCGCGGTGCGCTTCGCTCTCGCCACCTCCCATTCGCGCACGATGGCGCCGCGTTCAGTTTCGATACTGCCGCGCGCATCCATCTGCTGCACTTCGAGCGCTCCCAACGCCCCGCGCGCGGTTTCCAGCGCCAACTGCAACTCCCCGATCCGCCGGGTGAGCGCGAGCATCTCGCTCTCTTCGTCGGCCAGGACGCGTCGCGCCGTTTCCACTTGTGCCATGGCGGCCGTGGCTTCCTTCAGCTTATGCGCCTGATCGAGCACCG
>JBEBIR010000134.1:0-8110 GCA_040080315.1 Gemmatimonas sp. | reverse complement strand
TGCGCCTGTTGTCCGACGCCGCGTCGGGCGCGTCGTGGCTGCACCTGACGACTGTGGACGTCACGGATCAGGCGCGCGCACTCGCGGACCTTCGAGACTCGGAAGCGCGTTTTCGCGCGGCACTGGATGCGGGATTTGATGCCTTCGTCATCGTGCAGGCCGTACGCAATGCGACCGGAGCCATTGCCGATTTCGTGGTCGTCGATGCCAGTACGCGTGCCGGGCGACTGGTGAATTTGCCCGTGGCCGCGCTGATAGGCCGCCCGCTGCTCGACGCGTTCCCACTGAGTCAGGAAACCGGACTGTGGGAGCAGTGCGTGCGCGTGGTGGACACGCGAACACCATTTCTCATGTCGCAAGGCGCACCGGTTCCGGGCGTGCCCGGGCGCTGGGTTCAGCGACAAATCGTTCCGCTGGGCGACGGCGTGGCGATTTCCTCGCGCGATGTGAGCACGCGCCGTCGCGAACACGAGGCGCTCGAGTCAAGCGAGGCTCGGCACCGGCAACTGTTCGAGGCGAGTGCTGCCATCCAGATGATCGTCGATGCGGCCACCGGTGCCTTGATCGATGTGAATCCGGCCGCCGAGTCGTTCTACGGATGGGCGCGAGAATCCATGCGCGCGATGCGGATCACGGACTTTGACAACGGTGCTCTTGAGGCGTGGCTCGCGAACGAACACTCGGGTTCGAAGTCCGGATTCCGGCCCGTTGTCTGCAACCATCGTATCGCCACGGGCGCGCGGCGCGATGTCGAGGTCGCCGCCAGTCCGGTGACCGTTGACGGCAAGGCTGCTCGGCATCTGATCGTCCACGACATCACGGATCGGATTCACGCCGAGACGCAGCTTCGTGAATCCGAGGCGCGGTTTCGCGCGGTGATCAACGGAATGAGTGAAGGCGTGATCGTGCATGATGCCTCGGGGGCCGTTCGCATGTTCAACCCTGAGGTGGAGCGCATTCTGGGAATGACCGGTGCGCAGTTGCTTGGGCTTCAACCGGTCGACGACGATTGGCATACGGTGCACGAGGATGGCACGGTGTGGGCCTTGGCAGATCATCCGGCCATGCGCGCGCTGCGATCCGGGCGCCGACAACCCCGGGCGCTGATGGGCGTGTGTCGTGGCACGGAAGCGCCCGCGTGGCTGCAGGTGACGGCCGATCCACTGACTCGCAACGGGGAACAGTTGCCGTTTGCGGCCGTGGCAGTGTTTTCCGATGTGACGGCACAGCGGAACACGGAATCGCGTCTTCGCCAGGCGCAGAAACTCGAAGCGGTCGGTCAACTCGCCGGTGGCATCGCACACGACT
The DNA here is from genome assembly GCA_040080315.1 of Gemmatimonas sp. Taxonomy (GTDB): domain Bacteria; phylum Gemmatimonadota; class Gemmatimonadetes; order Gemmatimonadales; family Gemmatimonadaceae; genus Gemmatimonas. Next base: position 6,802 of record JBEBIR010000134.1, on the reverse strand, counting down.
TCAATAACCTGCTGACCGTGATTCGTGGCGCCACGAGCTTTCTGTACGACGCGCTCGACGACGACTCGCCGTCACGGGCTGACGTGCGCGCGATCGAACTCGCGACCGAGCGCGCCGAGGTGCTGACGAACCGGCTGCTTGCGGTGGGCCGCCGGCAGTGGCTTCGCGCGGAACTTGTGGACCTGAGTGCGCTGGTTCAGGGCCGGTTTGCCACGATCCGCGACGAGGCACCGCCGGCGATTCGTGTGCGCTTGGCGTTGCATAGCGAACCCGTGCTGGCGCGGGTGGATCGGCAACAGGCGCTCGATGCCGTGCGCACACTCGTCGACAACGCGTGCGCGGCGATGCCGAACGGCGGCACGTTGACCCTCACGACGACCACGCGGCTCGTGGACCGGCCGCCGAGTGGCCTCGAGCGCGACGGACCGCAGCGGTTCGCGGTGCTTGACGTGAGCGACACCGGAATTGGCATGTCCGACGCGGTTCGGGGCCGATTGTTCGAACCGTTCTTCTCCACCCGGCCATTCGGATCGAGCGCGGGCATGGGGCTCGCGTCCGTGCATGGCATGGTGACCCAAAGCCAGGGATTCATCGAGTGTGACTCGACGGTTGGTCTCGGCACCACGTTTCGACTGTGCTTCCCGTTGGCCGCTCCGGTCGAGCGGCCGAGTACGCCGTCAGCAGGGCAGGGGGAAATCGCGGCGTTCAATGTGTTGCTGGTCGATGATGACGCGCTGCTGCGTGATTCAGGACGTCGACTGCTGGAACGACACGGCCATCGTGTTTCCGTCGCCGCTTCAGGTTCTGAAGCACTGGCGTTGCTCGAATCGAGTGGTGATGCGATCTCCGTGGTGCTGACCGATCTGACCATGCCCGGCATGAGTGGCCTGGAGCTCATCGACGCGGTGCAGCAGCAGTACCCGCAGTTGCCGATTGTGGCGATGAGCGGGTTTTCCATGGACTCAACGGCGCGTCAGGCTCTGGATGCGAAGGCGGTGAGTTTTCTTGGCAAGCCTTTCAGCGCCGCGGAACTTACGAACGCGTTGCAGCGCGCGGCGCAGCGATAGTACGCAGGAGCACATTCCACCACGAAGGACCCCAAGGACACGAAGGAATGCATGTGTTGTTCAACACGGCGACTCTTCGTGTCCTTTGCGGCCTTCGTGGTGGATTGTCTTGCCGCGGAGTTCACCGAGTTCGTCAACTCCAGATAAACGCCCGAGTGCCCTAGAGTAACTCGCGCTGCGCGTCGTCGCGGCGGGGCACCACGTGGCAGGCGCGACAACGCGCTTCGTAACTGTCGGCCGCACCGACCATGATGGTGGGTGACTCGTATGAGGCCGGCTTGCCTTCGATCAGGCGCTGGTTGCGACTGGCTGGTGCGCCACACAAGACGCAGATCGCGTGCAGTTTGTCGACCACTTCCGCGATGGCCATCAATTGTGGCATCGCCCCGAATGGTTCACCGCGGAAATCGGTGTCGGTTCCGGCGAGGATTACGCGGCGACCGCGATCGGCGAGGGCCGACGCGATCTGTACGATGCCGGCATCGAGAAACTGCGCCTCGTCGATCGCGATCACCTGCGCCATCGGATCGAGTCGAAGCATGATCTGTCCGGACGAATCCACCGGGACCGCCTGAATCGTGCGCTGATCGTGGCTGGAGATCGCCAACAGCCCGGCGTAGCGGTCATCGAGATGCGACTTGAACACCTGCACGCGCTTGCGCGCGATGGTGGCGCGCCGGACGCGTCGCATCAGTTCTTCTGATTTTCCGCTGAACATCACGCCCGCCACCACTTCGATCCATCCGCCGGCTACCTGAAACCCGCCACTCATCGCATCGCGCCTCGCCGAATTATTCTTGACTGTCTGACGGTGGTCGCTTCGCGTGTTTCATGCGTTCGCCGCGTGTTGACCATTCGCTGGTGCCTTCCGTGCGCTCGCTGGCCGGCCGATCGCCGAATTCACGTCGCGCTCCACTCGTTCCGAAACTGGCACCTGGGGCGCCGCCGCGCGATCCGCCATCGCGAGAGGCACCGCGGGACTCGCCACGCGAGCCGCCACGAGAATCACCTCTCGAGTCGCCGTGCGCGGGCTTGCCGCGTGTGGTGGGCCGATCCGGCCGATCCGGCCGATCGCCGCGGGGCGCTCCGCGCGGTGGGCCAAAGGTGCGCGGCGGGCGGCGTTCGCCACGCTCCGCGCCGCGCTCGCTGCCACTGCGCTCATCAATTCGCGCACTCAAGCGACGTCCCTTCAGTGACACGTCTGCCAGCGCGGAGACCGCGCGAGCGGCATCTTCGGCGGAGAGTTCAACGGTGGTGTGGGATTCAAACATCTCGACCGCGCCAATGCGCTCGCCATCGATGCCGGCCTCATTGGCCACCGCGCCGACAATGTCGCCGACACGCACTTGATCGCGCTTGCCCACGGCCAAGAACACGCGCTGCTTCACGGTGCCACTTGATGCACCGCCCTGCACGACGGACAGTCCCCTGGCGCTACGCGCATCGCTGACCGCGGGCCGAGCCGCCAACTGCGCCGCCTCGACCTTGAGCGATGCCACGTCACGGAGCGCGACCTCGTACAGGCGCAGCGCGGCCGACGCGATCTCGACGGCGTCGAAGGTGTCGAGCAGTGGCGTGAGCAATGCCAACTCACTGGACGACGCACCACCGCCACTCTGCAGTGTGTTCTTTATCGCGGTGCGCAAACGCTGCACGCGCGAACTGGCGAGGCGCTGTCGCGCTGGCGGCGCCCATGCGGGAGCCGAACCGTGCGTCAACCGCCGAAACGCCGGCAGTTCCTCCGGCGTGAGGAGTGCCACCGCATCGACTGGCTGCGTAGCCAGTGCTTCAACGAGTGACTCCGCCGTCGCGGGCGCGTCCCAGAGCACGACCAAGCTGACGTGTTGCGACGTCGGTTGTCGCACCACCTGAACCAACAGTCCGTCGACCGTGAGTCCCAAACGTGCGAGCGCCCGTCGGGCCTCGTCGGCCGACGGCTCATTTGCTGCGACCACCACCAGAGATGGTGGATCGACGGCGTCGAGCACCGCGCGCAGCGCGTCGGCGCGTCCGGCGCGCGAGGTGAGCATGTAGCTTGGCGTGACGGCCAGAGCGGCTTCACCGGCGGGTGGTGGCGCAATGCGACGCGCGCGATGCAACTGCGCCTCGAGGAATGCGCTGACCTCCGACGTTTCGTTGTCAATCGTCGCCACGCGCATCGTATCGGCCGGGATGTCTCCCAGGAGCGACTGCAGCGACTCGGCATCGCCTTCGGCCAGCACATCATCGAGGCCGATGATGATCACCGAACGCAACGCGTCGACACGCAGCGCCGATTCGCGACGCAACGCCAGCAGATCGGAGGCCGTACCGGTGACGAGTGCGACCGGTCCGATGGCAAGCACCCGGCGCGCGCGCGCCACGTGACTGACCGGGACCACGCGAGAGGCGTCGTCGGCGAAGAGCAGTCGCGCCTGTTCGGCGGCGGTGAGCGCCTGCTCGACGGTGGGGGTGATGACGAGGCAGGCCGGTGCGGCGCTCCCTTCAATCTCGCGACTGCGTTCCACTCCAGGACGCATGGCTGCCGCCATCGTCCGCGCATCGGCGGGTCCCTGCAGCACCACATTCTGGCTGCGCGCCGCGCCTTCCCGTTCTTCGTCGCCCACGTCCGGCTCCCGTCAGTTGTCTGTCAGCCTGGCCGCCCAACGGCCAGCGAATCACGCACCGGTCAAACGCATATCTGGCGCGTGGCGCGCCCCTCGCGGGCACGCTTAGTTTGCGGACGCCCAGCGTCCGTCCCCTCAAGTTAGTCGACTTGGTGAGGGATCTCCACCGTCAGCCGCCCGCGCCATGTCCTTGGTCTTTCAGCCGTCTGCGAATATTGCCCGTATGAAGGAGTCCGCCACCCTGGCAGTGGCGGCCAAGGCACGGGCCCTCAAGGCGGCGGGAAAGGCCATCATCGATCTGGGTGCTGGCGAGCCGGATTTCGACACGCCGCTCTTTATTCGCGAAGCGGCGGTCAAGGCGCTGGCCGACGGCGCCACTCGGTATACGGCCACGGAAGGCATCCTGCCGCTGCGTGAGGCCATTGCCGCGGACGCCAATCGCTCGGTGCACGGACTGCCCGCCGTCGCCGCCAACGAGATTGTCGTGTCGAACGGTTCGAAGCAGTCGTTGTACAACGCCTGCGTCTGCTGTTTCGGTCCGGGCGACGAAGTGCTGGTGCCGACGCCGTCGTGGACGAGTTACTACGAGATGGTGGAGCTGGCGCGCGCGACGGTCGTGCCGGTGTTCGGCACCACGGCGAATTCGCTCAAGGTGACGGCAGACGAGTTGGCCGCCGCTGCGACGCCGCGCACGAGGGGCTTGATGCTTAACTCGCCCAGCAACCCGACCGGTGCGGTGTACTCACGCGAGGAGTTGTCGTCCATCCTGCTGCTCGCGGCCGAGCGCGGCTGGTGGGTGATTGCGGACGAGATTTACATGCGGATTGCGTACGACGGGCCGGCAGCGTCGGTGTTGTCGCTCGCGCCCACGCGCGACAATCTGATTGTGATCAACGGCGTCGCGAAAGCGTATGCGATGACCGGTTGGCGCATTGGCTGGTCGATCGCGCCCGTCGCCGTGACGAAAGCGATGACGGCATTCCAGTCACACACCACGTCGAACGCGGCCGCGGTGTCGCAGCATGCGGCCATGGCGGCGCTCTCTCGAGTCGACGAGGCCGATGCGGCGGTCGCGCACATGGTGCAGGAGTTTCATCGCCGCCGCGATGCGGTGCTGCGCGCGCTCGAGGCGTTTCCGACTGTCCGCTACGTGTATCCGGCCGGCGCGTTCTATCTCTATGTGAGCGTCGCAGGCTTCGAGGGCGCCGCAGATCCGGGTGCCGTCTTCGCCGAACGCGTATTGGAACGTGAGAATGTGGCGGTGGTCCCCGGCAGTGCGTTCCTCACCCCGGATTGGATCCGCATGAGCTACGCGACGACGGAAGCGCTGGCGGTGGAAGGGGTGACGCGGATTGCGAGGATGATAAACTGAGTACTAAGTACTGAGTACTGAGTACTGAGTACCCCTCTCCACACTCCCATTCCCATGATTACCACCATCGTTCTCGTTCAAGCCGACCCCAAGACCATCCCCAAGTGCGCCACCGCGCTGGCGGGCATCGACGGCGTGAGCGAGGTCTACTCGGTATCCGGGGCGTGGGATCTGGTAGCGATCGTGCGGGTGGAAGACCTTGAGCGCATCGCCACCGTCGTCACCGAGGAGTTCGCGAAGGTGCCGGGGATCGTGCGCACGCAAACACTGACGGCCTTTCGCGCCTACAGCCGCAACGATCTCGAACAGGCGTGGGATATCGGAATCGAGTGACAGAGCACTCAGTACTCAGTACTCAGCACTGAGTACTCAGTACTCAGTCTAAGGACACCGCACTGACGCTCTGAAGACCTCTTTCCACCTGTCGTTTTCGTAGTGATACGCTTTGGTGGCGTCCAGCTGCTGCTCGATGTGACGATACTTGAAGCCGAAGAACAGTTCGGCCTTGCCGTCGCCGTCCACGTCCACGTAATCGAGAAACGTCATGCGCGGTTCGGTCTGCGCATTGCCCAGTGTCGAGAACTCGAACGAGGTGCGATACCCGTACAATCCCTTGTCGAGCACCGTCACCAGGTGTCTGGGTCGTTGCCCGATTGGGTGCAGTTTGTCGGAGACCTTCTCGGGGTCGTTGTAAATGACCAGGATGGACGGTCTGGAGGTGACCCCGGTGGCCATCACGTGCACCTCGCGCCGATAGCGCGATAGCAGGCCGATGGGAACGCCGTTGGACGGTGCAATCAACAGGGGTGCTTTGTGGAGTGCTTCCTGGAGTTCGTCGGAGGACAGCGGCGCGGTGGGCTTGAGCGCTGGCCGGGCGCCGGCGAGCGCCAGCGCAATGGAGGCCGGGGCGTCGCTCAGCCCGGTCGGAATCAGACGGCATCGAGGGATGCTGTCGAGCTGCCCGCTTGATTCCCACATGCCGCGCGTTAGTCGGACGGTCCCGCTGGCCCGTCCATCACGGACGGCGTCGAGCGTATTGCCTTCGTGGAGGTAGGCGACATCAAACGCCCGCCAACCGCGATTGCCGAGCTTCAATTGACGAAGACCCCCGTCGCTTATGGTCGCGATCGGCGCAATACCGCGTCCCTTTTCATGCGCGAAGGTGCGGAAGAGGATGGTCGGCTTGCTCGCCAACACGGTGCTGTCCGCGCGCCATGTCGATTCCTGGTTGGCAGACGCGTTTGGCGATCCACCTGACGGTGTGCTCTTGCCCTGGTCGCATCCTCCGGTCACGGCGAGCGGAGCGGCCAACACCCACAGGGCTGCGCGACGGATCAATCGACACTCACGGGTCAGGATGCTGATACGGAAGGGCACTCGACTGATTCTATGTTCAGGGGTGGTGGTGCGACAACGGGCGTGCCGACCGATCGCCGCCCTCGTTGTCTGGGCGCCGCTGGGGCGCTAGCGTCCGCACCGTGCAAGACGAACGAGTCGCTTCTCCGGACACTGACACTCGCGCGAACGCCGGAATATGGCCGCAGGGAGGCCTCCGCGCCGCGCTCCGCGCATTGCGTCCGTTGGTTGGCGCACGCGCCATCGACGCGGCCGGTTCCGCCACGCCGCTGGAACGATTCGCCATGGCGGGCGATCCTCCCGCCGTCGCGACGTGCTCCATGCTGGAGGAGCCTGGCACGCGAAGGATCGAGGTCGGCGCGGATGTCGGCGTCGACGCATTTCTGGACGGTATCCAACGC
>JBEBIR010000859.1:0-1749 GCA_040080315.1 Gemmatimonas sp. | reverse complement strand
GCAATGTGCTGTTCCTCATTGGCACGGTTGTGATCCTGCTGATGCTCGACCCGCTGTTGTTCGCCACGAGTTTGGCGTTGTTGCCCGCGGCGCTCTGGGCGCTCGTGACCTATCGTCGCCGACTGGAAGCATCCATCACCGTGCTGCGCGAGGAGAGCGCCGGCATCGGCACATTTCTCATCGACACGCTGCAGGCGATGAAGCTGGTGGTGGGCATGAACGCGCAGGAGCGCGAAGTCGCGCGTTTCCGTGCGCGCAATGATGGCTTTGTGCAATCGCTGATGACGATGCGTCGACTCACGTACTTTGCCGGCGGGTTGCCGGGCCTGTTGTTGTCGTTGGGCACGGCCGCGGTGTTTCTGGTGGGTGGATGGCGGGTGATTCAGGGCAGCATCACCATGGGTACCCTGGTGGCCTTCATGGCGTATCAGGTACGATTGCTTGGGCCCATTCAGGGACTGATGGGACTGTACGCCGGTGTCGCGACCGCGCGTGTGTCGCTGCGCCGCGTGCACGAGATTCTCGATGCGCCCGTGGAAGTGGTGGAGACAGCGAATGCGATGCCGATGCCGACCGCGCGTGGTGAGCTGACGTTTCGCCACGTCACGTTCTCGTTTGATCGCAAGAGTCCCGTGCTCGACGACGTGAGCGTGACGGTCAAGCCGGGTGAACATCTTGCCATCGTCGGCCCAAGCGGTGTTGGCAAGAGCACCATCGCCGACTTGCTGGCGCGACACATGGATCCCGACCACGGCGCCGTCTGCCTTGACGGACAGGATCTACGATTGTTGCCGCTGTCCGATGTGCGGAAGCATGTGCTCATCGTCGACCAGGATCCGTTTGTGTTCAATACCAGCATCGAGGACAACATCCTCTTCGCGCGCCCTGACGCCGGGCACGCCGATGTGCTGGAAGCCGTCCGGGCCAGCGGCCTCGCCGAACTGGTCGCTCGCGTGCCCGAGGGCCTCAAGACCATGGTGGGTGAGCGCGGACGCGCGTTGTCGGCGGGAGAACGTCAGCGGCTCGCGCTCGCGCGCGCGTTTCTCGCCAATCCCGCCGTGCTCGTGCTCGACGAAGCCACCGGTGCGCTTGACCCGGCTACCGAGGCGCAGGTGGTGTCAGGCTATGAAGCAGTGATGAGGGGCCGGACCACTATCGTTATCACGCACCGATTGGCGCTCGCGCAGCGCGCCGATCGTGTCATTCGTCTGGCCGATGGCAAGATCGCCGACGATGGGACGCCGGAGGAGCTGATGCAGCGAGACGGCGCATTTTCCGGACTCTTCGCTGTTGGCGGATAAGCGAGGCGTCCATGAGCACTCGGCTCACCCTCGATCACGCGCACTTTGCCAATCGCACAGGGCGCGGTGTGCGCATCGCGGTGGTGGATAGCGGCGTCGCTCCGGGTCATCCGCACGTTGGGCCGGTGGAGGGCGGCGTATCACTGGTTGCGACCGCAACCGATACATTGGATCGTATCGGTCACGGGACAGCGGTGGCCGCCGCCATCCGCGAGAAGGCGCCCGACGCGGTACTGGTGCCGGTGAAAGTGTTCGACCGCGCGCTTGTTACGGATGCGCGCACGCTGGCCGAGGCCATTCGTTGGGCGGCCGATCACGAATGCCAGATCGTGAATCTGTCACTTGGTACGGCGAACCCTGAGCACGCCGCACTGCTGGAGGCCGCCGTTGCGTACGCCACCGCGCATGGCACGCATGTCGTCGCGGCGTTTGAGTCGGAGTCGGTCCG
>JBEBIR010000133.1:0-8148 GCA_040080315.1 Gemmatimonas sp. | reverse complement strand
GTCGAGGGCGTGTTGGCCATGGGCGACACGCTCCGCTTCTTTGGTCGCGGCAATGGCGCGGCGCGGCGTGATCTCATCGCCTTGAACGCCACGTGCGACGTGGCGCTGCCCGAACTTCTCGCGTACCTGCAAGATCCCCAACGCATCGAGCCGCCGAGTCCCGGCAACGTGGTCCAATACAACCTCGGCGAACTCGGCGGCGTTCGGTTGGGCTTTACCGACGCGACGGCGCACGGCGACGCCGTGCTGTACTCGGCCACCGCCGAAACGTCGGAGGACGCGTCGTCTGACGGTCCCGTGACAGGGTCGGTGCTGGGCGTCATCTCACGCGCCGGCTCCGTGCGCTTCACCGTGCTCACCGACGCGTCGGGCCGAGCGCTCCAGGAGAAAGTGGAAGGCGTCCTCCTGTCGCCCACGTCGCCCCGGAAGGCCTACATCGTGATTGATGCCGATGATGCGACGCGGCCGTCGGAGTTGTGCGAGGTGGAGCTGAGCGGCAACTGGAGCGACGGACTCAGCTGATCCACGTGCCCAGTGTCAGGCCAAGCAACGCGAACAGCAGGGCCACGAGGGCGATCAGCCCCAGCAGGGTGGTGATGCCATGTACGACTTGCCACGTGACCCGTGCGCGCGACGACGCTGTCCCGTCGTCCGGCTGCAGTTGGCGCTCGGAAACCGACCACAGTCCGTACATCGCGAAACAGAGCCCGGCGCTGGCGAGGGCGACCCACCCGATGGGTCGTATCCAGACCGCAACGGCCACGACCGTGATGCCGACCGCGAGGTCGAGCCAGAGGCGGCTCGGCGCGGTGGACAACGCTCGCGCATGCAACAGCTCGGAAAGACTCGCGCTGGGATTGACCATGGCGCCGCCTCGGGAGGTATAGATTCAGCAGGGTTGTGGAAGGCAATACTTAACGGAGCGTCACAATGTCATTCGGACTGTATCTCGTCGGCGCGTTGATTTTTATCGGTGGAGTTGCCTGGGCGCTCATCGCCATGCATGTGCCTCAACAGTACGTGATCATCGCCTGTGTCATCTTGGTGGGCGCAGGGATCTTCACCGGGGTCACGCGTACCCGCGCGAAGGATCCTTCCTAAGACGTCCTCTTGCGGGTTTCCGAAAGCGCACCGTAATTCCTCCAGCAAATCTCTCATCCGGCTGGAGGATACGTGCGTTACCGCCACCTCGTGGTCCGTTCGCTTTGCGTGCTTGTCACGATGCTGGCCCCGGACACCAGTCAGGCACAGCGATCGCTGGCGCCGACAACCCCAAGCGGACAAAGCGTCACACCTGTATTTGAAGGTTGGTATCGCAACAAAGATGGCACCTACAGCCTGTCGTTTGGCTACTACAATCGCAATACCTCAGAGCGGATGGACATCGCCGCGGGCGACGAGAACTTCGTCACGCCCGGGTCACCGAATCAGGGCCAGCCGTCGCATTTCGCGCCCAAACGGCACTGGGGTGTATTCGCGGTTACGGTGCCGGCCAACTTTGGTGACAAGCAAGTGGTCTGGACGCTCAAGAACCGAGGGCAGACTTTTGCCATCCCCGGGCACTTGAAGCCCGATTGGCAGATTGACGCGCTCGAAGGCGAGGCGAGTGCCGACAACACACCACCTGCACTGAGTTTCGCGGTCGGCGGTCCCGAGGGTCGGGGACCGTTTGGTGTGACCAGCGGTCCCGTCACCGCCACCGTGGGGAAACCAATCACCGTCACGGTGATGGTTACAGACGACGCCAAGACCGGATCAACCGGTGCCGGTGGTGTGCGCGTTCCCACGCCGGTCGACCTCACGTGGTTCAAGCATCAGGGACCCGGCGATGTCATGTTCGGCACCCCCACCAACCGTCTCGCCGCGACCGGCGGCACGGGTTCTACCACGGCCACATTCACTCGTGCCGGCGATTACCTGTTGCGTGTTCGCGCGAATGACAGCGCCGTCGCCAGTGCCGGCCACTCACAGTGTTGCTGGACCAACGGATTCATCAAAGTGACCGTGACGCCATGAGCACTCACACATCGAGGATGCCGATGACCCATCGCGTGATGCAAACCGTAGTGACAGGTGCGCTGGCACTCGCGTGGAGTGCGGCCACACTGCAGGCGCAGAATCCGCTCGCCGCGGCCTCCGCACCGGCGCGTGCGGTCACCTATGCCAAGGATGTTGCGCCGATCATTCAAGAGAAGTGCCAGGAGTGCCATCAGCCCGGCTCCATCGCTCCAATGTCGTTACTCACCTACGACGACGCAAAAAAGTATGCGCGGCGGATTCGCAACAAGGTGTCGGAGCGACTCATGCCACCGTGGCACATCGATCGTACCGTCGGCATTCAACAGTTCAAGAACGACCGCAGCCTGAGCGACGCCCAGGTGGCGACGATTGTGAATTGGGTGGACGCGGGCACCCCCCTGGGCGATACCAAGGACATGCCGCCGGCCGTGAAATTTCCAGACCCGAATCGCTGGCAATTGGCGGAGAAGTTGGGTGCGCCCGACCTGGTGATTCGGTCCAAGCCATACACGTTGGCGCCGCATACGCAGGACAAGTGGTATCGCCCGGTGGTCGAGACCGGTCTCACCGAGCCGCGCTGGGTGCGCGCCATCGAAGTGAAGCCGGTGCGCGCCAACGATCGCAAGATCGTGCATCACGTGTTGGCGTATCTGCTGCAGCCTGAGCAAGGGGTCACGGGACTCGCGAGCACGGCGCACGATCACCAGTCGAACGCTGGGTTGTTCATGGAGTGGGCCGTTGGCAAGACCGGCCAGATCTTTCCGGAAGACGCGGGCAAGTTGATGCTCCCGGGTTCGCAGATCCGATGGGAAGTGCACATGCACGCGATTGGTGAAGAGTTCAAGGACAGTCAGGTGGAGATGGCGGTGTATTTCTATCCGAAGGGATTCGTGCCAGCGCATCGGACGGTGCTGCGGATGTTCGACCTGTCGCGCGGTTCCGATCTGGACATCCCGCCCAACGAAAAGACCATCACGCAGAACTTCTATGTGTTGCCGGCGCCGGCGCGTCTGGAAAACTTCCAGCCGCACATGCACATGCGCGGCAAAGCCATGTCGCTTGAAGCGGTCTATCCTGACGGCCGCAAGGAAATCATCAGCGCGGTCAACAACTTCCAGTGGAACTGGCACATCAACTACGTCTACGCCACCGAGTCAGCCCCGCTGCTGCCAAAGGGCACGACGCTGGCGTTTACGGCATGGCACGACAACACGGCGGCCAACGTCAACAATCCAGACCCATCGCAGTGGGTTGGGTGGGGTGACCGCACGGTTGACGAGATGGCGCACAATTGGGTCGACGTGACGTACCTGGAGCAGGCCGAGTTCGACAAGCTGGTGGCCGAGCGAAAGGCCAAGGCCGCAAAGAAGCCCGTTCCGTAATCGATGCACCACTTTCCCACGACCTCCGTGACGCGTCTTCGTTTCTCTCTGGTCAGGCGCGCCGCGTTGGCGTGCGCGCTGTGTACTCTGCCCGGTGCGTTGGAGGCGCAACCACCCGCCAGCAAGACATTCACGACGGCTGGCGGCGAGTGGCCAAGCTACACGGGCGACACGCGAGGCTCGCGCTATTCGCCGCTGTCGCAGATCACGGCGGCGAACTTCAGCACGCTCGAAGTGGCGTGGCGATTCAAGACCGATCAATTGGGACCGCGTCCCGAGTTCAAGTTGGAAGGCACGCCGCTGATGGTTGGCGGCGTGTTGTTCACCACGGCCGGCACGCGTCGCGCTGTAGTCGCGCTCGATGCGGCGACCGGCGAGTTGCTCTGGATGCACAGCGAGAATGAGGGCGAGCGTGGCGCTGCGGCCGCGCGACCGCTGTCCGGGCGTGGCCTGTCCTATTGGACCGACGGACGCAACGGACGAATCCTGTACGTCACACCGGGCTACCGACTGATTGCCCTCGATGCAAAGACCGGCGTGCGCATCCGGAGCTTCGGCGATAGTGGCGAGGTCGATCTCAAGCGCGACATGGATTCTCCCGTGCTGCCCGATCTCGTGACCGGAGAAATTGGCTACCAGGGTGCGCCCGTGGTGGCGCGCGATGTCGTGATCATTGGCGCCGCGTTCAAGGAAGGCGGCGCGCCCAAGTCATTCCGCAATAACAAGGGCGATATTCGTGGGTATGACGCGCGCACGGGCAAGAAGCTGTGGACGTTTCACACGATTCCGCGAAAGGGTGAGTTCGGATACGACACCTGGTTGAACGGGTCGGCACAGGACGTGGGTAACACGGGTGTGTGGACACAGGTCACCGCCGACGAAGAGCTTGGTCTCGTGTACTTGCCGGTGGAATCACCCACCGGTGACTACTACGGCGGCCATCGTCCGGGCGACAACCTTTACGGCGAAAGCCTCGTGTGCATCGATCTGCGCACGGGCGTTCGCAAATGGCACTACCAGATCGTGCGTCACCCGATCTGGGATTTCGATCTCGCGGCAGCGCCGATTCTCGCCGACATCACCGTGGATGGACGCGCCATCAAGAGTGTCGCACTGCCCACCAAGCAAGGCATCCTCTACATGTTCGATCGCGTCACCGGCAAACCGGTGTTTCCGTTTGAGGAGCGCGCAGTGGAGAAGGGCACCGTGCCGGGCGAGTGGTATGCAGCAACGCAGCCCATTCCCACCAAACCGGTCGCGTACGCGCGCAACGGTGTGACGCTCGACGATCTCATCGACTTTACGCCCGCCCTCAAGGAAGCGGGTGCCACGATCGCGTCGCGCTACAAACTCGGACCCATCTTCACGCCGCCGGTGCTGAGTGTGGCAGAGGGTCCAGCAGCCACGTTGACGAACGGCCCCACCAATGGTGGCACCAACTGGCCGGGTGGTTCATACGATCCCGAGACGCATATCCTGTATGTGTCGGCGACGAACGCCTCGCCATCGCCCCTCGGTCTGGTGACACCCGCGCCGAACGCGTCCGACATGCGATACGTTCGCGGGCAACTCGGCGGCGGGCGACTCGCGGTCCAAGGTCTGCCGCTGCTCAAGCCACCCTACGGCACGATCTCGGCGATCAATCTCGATCGCGGTGAAATCGTGTGGCAGGTGCCGCATGGCGAAACGCCTGATGTGGTGAGAAACCATGAAGCGCTCAAGGGACTCACGATCCCGCGCACCGGGCAAGCCGGCAGTGTTGGTACACTCGTCACCAAGACACTCGTGATCTCGGGCGATCCGGAAGTCACTACCGTTGCGCCACGTCCGCGCGGCGCAATGCTGCGCGCTTATGACAAGGCGACCGGCAAGGAGGTGGGTGGTGTGCTGTTACCCGCGCCGCAAAGCGGGTCGCCCATGACGTATACCGTGAGCGGGCGCCAGTACATCGTCGTGGCCGTCAGCGGAGGCCCCTACTCGGGCGAGTATATCGCGTTTCGATTGCCGATCGCCGCCTCGCGCTGAGATGCCGCCGCACAGACTCTTCGCGACGCGCGCGCTGGTGCTGCTCACGGCGCTGGTCGGCATCCCGCTCTGGGCAGCGAGTGCGCGAGGTAACGACTCGGGCGCGCCGCCCGCGACACGCGCTCGCTCCACGTGGGATAGCGTCTACACGGCCGCACAGGCAGCGCGCGGACAGGTCGCGTACGCGCAGACTTGCGCACGTTGTCACAAGGAGACCATGGCCGGCGGCGACGAAGCCCCCGCGCTGACGGGGAGTGGGTTCATGAGCGGCTGGAACGGATTGACCCTCGACGAACTGCATGATCGCATTCGGACCACCATGCCAACCGACACACCGGGCGTCTTTTCGCGACCGCAAGTCACCGATGTGGTTGCCTACATGTTGCGCTTCAACGGATTTCCGGCGGGATTGGTGGAGCTCACGCACGAGAATGAGGCGCTGAAGGACATTCGATTTGTCGCGACCAGACCTTCGGAGATACCGTGAGAACACTCGCCATCGCGCTTGCGCTGGTCGTGCCGCTTGCACCCGGGTTCGCACAAGGCGCGCGCACCGCGCGTCCCAATATTCTCTATATCATGACGGACGATCATGCCGCGCACGCGATAGGCGCGTACGGATCTCGCGTCAACAAGACGCCCCATCTCGATCGACTGGCCCGTGAAGGGGCGATGCTGACGAGCGTGTTCGCCACGAACTCCATCTGCACGCCCAGCCGCGCGGTCATTCTGACAGGACAGTACTCGCACATCAACGGCGTCACGGTTTTCAACCGATTTGACAGCGAGCGCATGACGGTGGCGCGACTCCTGCAACAGGGAGGCTACTACACCGGCATGGTGGGCAAATGGCACTTGGGCAGCGATCCCGCGGGCTTTGACCGCTGGGAGATTCTGCCCGGCCAGGGCACCTACTTCAACCCCGTGTTCTACACCGCGAAGGGCGAGACGACCTACACGGGACGTTACGCGACCGACGTCATCACCGATCGCGCGCTCGACGTGCTGCGGAACCGTCCGCGCAACAAGCCGTTCTTCCTGATGATGCACCACAAGGCACCACATCGTCCGTGGGAGCCTGACGATGCACATGCCGCACACTTTGCGGGACAGCGAATTCCCGAGCCCACCACCCTCTGGGATTCGTACAACACGCGCACCGATGCGCTGCACGAGAATCAGCAGCGGATCGCGGCCGACCTCACCAATCGCGACCTCAAGATCGTTCTGCCTCCCGGACTCGCAGGGCCCGCCCTTGCGCAGTGGCGTGCGCTCAAGCCGGACTCCGTGACCACCGTCGTTGATGGCAAGACCGTCACGTTGCGGGGAGAACCGCTGGTGCGCTGGAAGTATCAGCGCTACATGCAGGACTATCTGGCCACCGTGCAGTCGGTGGATGACAACGTGGGTCGCGTGCTCGCGTATCTCGACTCAGCGGGTCTCGCGCGAAACACGATGGTCATCTACACCAGTGATCAGGGATTCTTCCTCGGCGATCACGGCATGTTCGACAAGCGATTCATGTACGAAGAATCCATCCGCATGCCGTTTCTCGTGCGCTGGCCCGCCGGAATTGCGCCACGAACGACGAGCAGCGCCATGGGGCTCAATGTCGATTTCGCGCCGACATTCCTCGAAGCGGCTCGCTTGCCCATGTCGCCCGACATGCAGGGACGCAGTTTGCTCCCGGTGCTGCGTGGCCGCACGCCGGCCAACTGGCGCACATCGATGTACTACCGCTACTACCATGATCCCGGCGACCACAACACGCGGGGCCACTACGGGGTACGGACCCGCACGCACAAGTTGATCTACTTCTGGACGAAGGATCAATGGGAGTTGTTCGATCTCGTGAACGACCCCTACGAGATGCACAATCTGTACGGCGAGCCGGGAATGAACGCGCTCACGGCAACGCTGAAAGCCGAGCTCGCGCAGCTCAAACGCGACCTGCGTGACGACGATCAGTTTGCCAACGACAAGTTTCCCAACGGCGTGGACGGCACGGTGGCCCGGTTGCGCGGCAAGTAGCGACGCGCGTTACGGCAGCTTGTAGACGCGCGCCGCATTGCCTCCAAGAATCGCCGCCCGATCGGCGTCGTTGACCGTGATGGCCTGCAGCGCGCGCTTCATGGAGGGGATGCTGCCGATGGCGTGCGGATAGTCGCTGCCCGCCATGATCCGATCGGCGCCCGCGAATCCGATCGCAAATTCCAGTGCGGACGGATCGAAGTTGACGGTATCGTAGTGCCAGCGCTTCAGGTACTCGCTGGGCGCCTTGGAAATATTCGCGCGACACTCCGGAAATGCTTCGTATCCGCGATCCAATCGCTCGGCGAGATACGGAATCGCGCCGCCAAGGTGACTGAGCACCCACGTGATACGCGGGAATCGCTCCGCCACGCCGCTGTACACGAGATGCGCGGCGGCAATGGTGGTGTCAAACAGAAAGCCCACGAGCGGCATCAGCCAGTAATCGCGCATCTGCTCGACGCTGGCCGGATTGGTGGGATGAATGTGCAGCACGGCGCCCAGCTCATTGGCGACTTCGTACAGCGGCCAGTACCGCTCGTCGGCCAATGCCACGCCATTCACATTGGAGAACAGCATGGCGCCCGGCATGCCCAGCTGTTCCACGGCGCGACGAAACTCGACGACCGAGGCTTTCGGATCGTTCAATGGGAGTGTGGCCAGTGCGGCAAAACGCGGAGATCGTGCAGCG
>JBEBIR010000132.1:0-8155 GCA_040080315.1 Gemmatimonas sp. | reverse complement strand
GCGCAGGGAAGAGCTTGCCCAGCGACGCCAATGCGAGGACATCATCGAATTGCTGGAGCTTGAGCCATATCGCTTTCTGCCCGTGGCCATGCTGCCCTATGGCGTGCGTAAGCGTGTTGAAGTGGCGCGGGCGCTTGCGATGCAACCCCAGTTGCTGTTGCTGGATGAACCGGCGGCGGGCATGAATCTGGAGGAAACCGAAGACATGGCGCGCTACATTCGTGAGATCAATGAAGAACTGCACGTGGCCATGCTGCTGGTGGAGCATGACATGCACTTCGTCATGGACCTTGCGCACCGCGTCATGGCTATGGACTTCGGCAAAGTGCTCGCCATCGGCACGCCGGACGAGGTGCGCGGCGATGCCGCCGTGATTGACGCATATCTCGGAGTCGCCACGTGACCTCGCAGCGTATCGTTCGCGGCGAAGCGCTTCCTCAAAGCGAGGTGGTCACGCTGCCGGCGTTGTTGCGTCGCAACGCACACTCGGCACCCAATGAAGTGGCGTTGCGCCACAAAGATCTCGGGCTGTGGCGTGAATACACGTGGGCCGAGTACGCCGACCGCACGGCGCGCGTGGGATTGGGCCTTGTCGCACTGGGCGTCGAGGCCGGTGATCGCGTGGCGATTCTTGGCGACAATCGACCCGAGTGGTTGTGGGGTGATTTGGGCGCGCAGGGCATCGGTGCTGTGGTGGTAGGCGTCTACAGCACCAGTCCTGCCGCCGAGGTGGAGTACATTCTGGATCACTCGGGATGCTCAATCGCCATCGTTGAAGACGAAGAGCAGTTGGACAAGTTGCTGCAGGTGCGCGAGCGGTTGACGCGGCTTCGCCATATCATCCTCATGGAACCGCGAGGTGCGCAGCATTGGCTGGCCGGTGGTCATGCGATCACGTTCGACGCACTGCTCGAGTTGGCACCCGACGGCGCCACCGACGATTTCTGGAGTCGTGCTGATACCCTGGCGCTGTCGGCCGTGGCGATCATCGTGTACACATCGGGCACGACCGGGCCGCCGAAAGGCGCCATGCTGACGCATGCGAACCTCTACAACACCGGCCAGTCGTGGCTCCGCATTTTTGAAGCGACGCACGACGACGAACTGCTGTCGTACCTGCCGCTCTGTCATATCCTTGAGCGCGCGCTCTCCACGGTCGTGGCACTCGCCGCGTGCTACCGTGTCAATTTCGGTGGCGGAGGTGAATCGCTGGTCGCCGACCTCCGCGAAGTACAGCCCACCGTGTTTGTCGGTGTGCCTCGGGTGTGGGAGAAGATGCTGGCCACGATCGAAATCAAGATGGCCAATGCTTCGTGGCTCAAGCGTCGCAACTACGCGTTCTGGATGACGGCGGGGCGCCGACTGGCGCGCAAGAAGCTGGCGGGGGAAGCGTGGACGCTATCCGATCGCATCGTCTACGCGATGGGATGGGTGCTGCTGTACCGTCCGCTGCGCGAGCGATTGGGATTGTCGCGTGTGCGCGCCGCCGGATCGGGCGCAGCGCCGATCGCGCCGCAGGTGCTCGAGTATTTCTGGACACTCGGCATTCCGGTTCAGGAAGGGTACGGACAAACGGAAGGCGCGGCGTTGGCGACGTTCAATCCGATGCGCGCGGCGCGTATGGGAACCGTTGGCATCCCTGTTCCTGGCGCCGAGGTGTGCATTGCCGATGATGGCGAGATTCTCGTGCGTTCGGCTGGTGTGTTTGCCGGCTATCATCGCAACCCGGACGCCACGCGTGAAACGGTGGATGCAGAGGGCTGGTTGCATTCCGGCGACGTGGGCGAGCTGGACGCCGACGGTTACCTGCGCATCACTGATCGCAAGAAGGACATCATCATCACGGCGGGTGGCAAGAACATCTCCCCATCGTGGATCGAGAACCGACTCAAATGCTCCCCGTGGGTGCGCGAGGCCATTGTCATTGGCGATCGACGTCGCTTCGTGACCGCGCTCATCGGCATTGAACTCGACACGGTGGGCGATTGGGCCACGCGCCAGCGTCTCGCGTATACCACGTATAAGGATCTCAGCGAGCAGGTTGCGGTGCGCAAATTGATTTCCGATTGGGTCGACGAAGTGAACGGTGAGCTCGCGCAGGTGGAGCAAGTAAAACGGTTCACACTGTTGCCCAAAGAGCTGGATCACGAGGAAGGCGAACTGACGGCCACGCAGAAGGTGAAGCGTCGGGCCATTGCGTCGCGCTTTGAAGCGCTTGTGGAATCGATGTACCGATGACCGACTTCGCGCAGTTTCTCATCGCTGGTCTGTCGCTGGGTTCGGTGTACGCGCTGATCTGCCTGGCGTTTGTCGTAGTCTATCGCGCCACCGGCGTTGTCAACTTTTCGCAGGGTGGACTGGTGGTGCTCGGCGCGTACGTCACCTATCAACTCACGGCGTGGCGGTTGCCGTTTCTGCTCGCGGTGGCGCTTGCGGCGGCGGTGACCGCCGCGTGCGGTCTGCTCATCGAACGTCTGGTGCTGCGTCGCATGGTTGGCCAGCCGGTGTTCGCGTCCATCCTCATCACGCTCGGCTTGCTGTTCGTGCTCGAGCAGATTTGCACCACGTTCTGGGGATACGACCTGCGCATGATGGGCGATCCATGGGGCGCGCGCACGCAGGTGCTGTTCGGTGTCACGATCAAGGTGGTCGACCTCTGGACGATCGCATCGTCCGCAATCGCGCTCGTGGCGTTCTTTCTTGGATTCCGGTACACCACCATCGGCATCTCCATGCGCGCGGCGGCCAGCGACCCTGAGGCCGCGTTGGCCCACGGAGTCAGTCCGCAAATGATTCAGGGAATTGCGTGGGCGCTCGCCGGCGTGTTGGCGGTTGTCGCCGGTGTGTTCATCGGCGCGGGCTCGCGCGGCGTAGAGCTTGCCGTGAGCGGCGTGGCGTTGCGTGCGTTTCCGGCCACCATCCTTGGCGGCCTGGATTCCACCGAGGGCGCGGTGGCGGGTGGCCTCATCGTGGGACTCGTGGAGGTGATGAGCGCCGCGTACATCACACCCAACGCGCCGTGGCTGGGCAACAACGTCCACGTGGTGATTCCGTATCTGCTGATGATCGGCGTGATGCTCGTGCGCCCATACGGGTTGTTCGGAACGGCGGAGGTCCGTCGCGCATGATGGGCAAACGCTGGCGCAACACGCGCCTGACCATCGACTATTCCGACGACCTCGCCCTGTTCCGATCGCGCCCCGCGCAAGCCGGTGCACTCCTGCTGGCCGTTGCGTGGCTCGTGCTGCCGATGCTGCTTGGTGAGTACTGGGCGACGGTGTTTGTGTACGCCGGAATCGCATCCATTGGAGCCATTGGTCTCAACCTGCTCACGGGGTTTACGGGACAAGTCTCGATGGGCCACGCGGTCTTCTATGGCATTGGCGCATACTGTGCCGCCATCTTTGCTGGCCGATGGGGGATGCCGTTCCCACTGTGGCTGGTGGCCGCATCGGTCGCCGGTGGCATTGTTGGCGGGTTGGCGGGACCGTTTGCACTGCGGCTGCGCGGCAACTACCTCGTGATCGTGTCGCTGGGACTGCTGGTGATTGGCACGCACACATTCGAGAACTGGACCAGCGTGACCGGTGGCCTCACCGGCACGGCCGTGCAGGCCAAGGTGGCCATTGGTGCGTTGGACGTTGGTGCGCTGTCTGTGGGCAGTCTGCGATTGACGCGCAATCAAGGATATCTGTACTTCGTGTGGACCGTTGCGGGCGTGCTGGCGCTCGCGGCGCGCAACATCGCGCATTCGCGACCTGGCCGTGCGCTGCAAGCCATTCGTGATCGCGACCTGGCCGCCGAAGTCATTGGCGTATCGCTGGTCCACTACAAGGTTGGCGCCTTCGTCGTGTCCAGTGGGTATGCCGCATGCGCGGGTGCGCTGTATGCGTCGTACGCGCGCTATGTCAGTCCGCTCGACTTTTCGCTCTTCCTGTCCATTCAGTTCATCGCGATGATTGTCGTGGGCGGCATCGGCACCATTCACGGATCGATCCTCGGCGCCGTGTTCCTCACGGTGTTGCCGCGGGTGATTGAAAGCGTGAGCGGCAGCTTGCCATTCGTGAGCAACAACGGCACCGGCGGTGGACTCACCGTGCAATCGCTCAATCAGGCGTTGTTCGGGTTGCTGATCATTGTGTTTCTGCTGTTCGAGCCCATGGGCATGGCGGAGATCTGGCGTCGTATTACGCGCTATTCCAAGGCGTGGCCGTTTTCGTACTGATGCAGGTTCACCTTCGGAGGATTTCCTGATGTCGTTGCCGATCGGTCGTTCGCGCGCTGTGTGGCACGTCGTGTTGGGGACGTGTGTGATGGCGCTCGCTGTTGGTGGGTGTGGTGGCAAGGGCGATACCACCACGGCGCGAACCCCCGGCGTGTCGGGCGACACGATTTATCTTGGCGCGCTGGTGCCGCTCAGCGACGCCGTTGCGGTGATTGGCAAGCCGCTACTGTCCGGTCTCACCGCGTACTTCGACCGGGTGAATGCTGAGTCGGGTGGAATCGGCGGCAAGTACAAGGTAGATCCTCGCTGAAGACATCACCTACGCCAATCCGTCGTCGGGTGCTCAGAAGTATCAGAAGATCAAGGACCAGGTCGCGATGCTTGCCAGCGTTGTGGGAACCGACCAGGTGAACGGCATCCTGCCGCTGCTCGCCGAGGACAGCCTCATGGCGATGCCGACCACGTTTGACGCTGAATGGGTGCGTAACGAAAACCTGTTGCCGTGGTGGTCGCCGTATCAACTGCAGGCGATTAACGGCGTGGGATACGCGCTCACGGATGGCGGGCTTGGCGGGAAGACCGTTTGCACGATGACGCTGGCAACGGGCTACGGACAGGCCGCGGCCGAAGGCGTGGCGTATCTAGCGAAGTCGATGGGCCTCGCGGTGGCGATCAACGCGACGTACAAACAGGACGATCAGGATTTTGTGGCCCCGGTGACGCAACTCAAGAACGCCGGCTGCGGTGTCATCATGCTGGCGGCGCTTCCAAGCCTCACGGGCAAAGTGCTGGGGACGGCGGCCCAGTTGGGCTTTGCGCCGCGGTGGATCGGCACGTCGCCGTCGTGGCATCAGGCACTGGCCGCGTCGCCGATTAAGGACTACCTCGTCAAGAACTTCTGGCTGTCAAACGACGGGCCTGACTTTGGCGATACCACCATCGTCGGCGTGCGCACGATGCTCGCCACGCAGGCAAAGTACTCTCCCGGTCAGGCGCCCGACTTCTACTACTACGCCGGCTACATCTCCGCGTTTGCCGTCCACGCGACGCTGGAAAAGGCCGTGGCGTCGGGCAACCTCACCCGGTCCGGGCTGCGCGCAGCGAGTCAGGCCTTTGCGTCCACCACCAGTGATGGTCTGGCGGGTGAGTACACCTACGGTGCGGTTGCATCGCGCAATCCTCCGCGCAGCGGGACGATGTTCCGTGTAAACCCGAGTGCGCTCATCGGGCTCGAGGTCGAAAAGGCCGGCGTCTCGGTGCCGGCGGCGCAGAGCTACGTGTTTGAGAAGCGCTAGCGATAGTTTTCCTCCCATGGCCACCATCAAGCAAGCCGACTTCGTCCAGTCGATCGCCGACGCGCTGCAGCACATCTCGTACTATCACCCGGCGGACTACATCGCTGCGCTCGCCGCCGCCTACGAGCGCGAGCAAGGCCCTGCTGCCAAAGACGCCCTCGCGCAGATTCTCACGAATTCACGCATGTGCGCCGAAGGCCACCGACCGATTTGTCAGGATACCGGCATCGTGGTGGTGTTCCTCAAGATCGGCATGAATGTGCGATGGGACGCCACGATGTCGGTGCAGGAGATGGTGGACGAAGGCGTGCGACAGGCGTACCTGTTGCCCGAGAACGTGCTGCGCGCGTCGATTGTGTCCGACCCGGCCTTCTCGCGCAAGAACACCCGGGACAACACACCCGCGGTTGTACACTGCGAGATGGTTCCGGGCGACACGGTGGAAGTGAAGCTGGCGGCCAAGGGCGGCGGGTCGGAAAACAAGTCCAAGTTCGCCATGCTCAATCCCAGCGACTCCATTGTGGACTGGGTCCTCAAGACCGTACCGCTCATGGGCGCCGGCTGGTGCCCACCAGGCATGCTGGGCATCGGCATCGGTGGCACCGCCGAAAAGGCGATGCTCATGGCCAAAGAGTCGCTCATGGAACACATCGACATGACGCAGCTCAAAGAACGTGGACCGCGCAACAAGATTGAAGAGTTGCGCATTGAGCTGTACGACAAGGTCAACGCATTGGGTATCGGCGCGCAGGGACTCGGTGGCTTGTCCACCGTGCTGGACGTGAAGATTTACGACTATCCGACGCATGCGGCATCGAAGCCCATCGCCATGATTCCGAATTGCGCCGCCACACGACACGCGCACTTCACATTGGACGGCACGGGCGTCGCCGAGTTGCCAAGACCGCGACTGGCCGATTGGCCCGACGTCACCTGGATGCCCGACGTGAATGCGATTCAGGTGGACCTCAACACGCTCACGCCCGAAATCGTTGCCACGTGGAAGGCCGGTGATCGCCTGCTGCTGAACGGCAAGCTGCTCACGGGTCGCGACGCCGCGCACAAACGCATTGCCGATCTGTTCGCGTCGGGAGAAGGGCTTCCTCCCGGGGTGGACTTCACCAATCGCATGATTTACTACGTGGGTCCGGTCGATCCCGTGCGTGATGAAGCGGTGGGTCCAGCCGGCCCAACAACGGCTACGCGCATGGACAAGTTCACCGAGATGATGCTGGCCAAGACCGGGCTGATCGCGATGATCGGAAAAGCCGAGCGCGGACCCACTGGACTCGACGCCATTCGCAAACACAAGGCCGCCTATCTGATGGCCGTTGGCGGTGCCGCGTATCTCGTATCGAAAGCCATTCGCGCCTCACGCGTGGTGGCATTCGCCGAGCTGGGAATGGAAGCCATCTACGAGTTCGACGTGCAGGAGATGCCGGTGACGGTGGCCGTGGATGCGGCCGGCAGCAACGTGCACGAGACCGGACCGCGCGAATGGCAGGAAAAGATTCGGCAGTTGCCGATTCTGGTGGGCTGAGCTTCACCGGAGGTTGCGGTATGTCAGACGCGATGCTGCAGGCAGAGGTTCAGGCGGCGCTTGGTGACCAGTTCACCATCGAGCGCGAGTTGCCGCGCGGCGGCATGTCACGCGTGTTTGTGGCGACCGAGAACGCGCTGCATCGTCGAGTGGTGATCAAGGTGCTGGCGCCGGAACTGGCGGCGACGCTGTCGGCGGAGCGGTTCAAGCGGGAGATTGGGCTGGCCGCGCGGCTACAGCATCCGCATATCGTGCCGCTGCTGTCGGCGGGACTCGCCGGTGCGCATTTGTACTACACCATGCCGTTCGTGGACGGCGAGTCTTTGCGTCAGCGCATGGATCGCGAGCGACCGATGGCCTTCACCGACATCTCCACGATTCTCGAGGCCGTGGCGCGCGCGCTTGCCTACGCGCACGATGAAGGGGTGGTGCATCGCGATATCAAACCTGAAAACGTGATGTTCTATCACGGACAGGCCGTCGTGCTGGACTTTGGTATTGGCAAGGCATTGATCAGCGCATCGACCGAGGAGACCGAGGTGCTGCGCATTACGCAGGTGGGCATGAGTCTCGGCACACCCACCTACGTGGCGCCCGAACAGGCGGCCGGCGATCCGAATCTCGATCATCGCGCCGACTTGTATGCGCTGGGTGTGGTGGCGTACGAGATGATCACAGGCCATCCGCCGTTCACAAGTCGTTCGCCACAGGTGGTGATCGAGGCACACGCGAAGCAGAAGCCCGAGCCGATTGCCACCCGTCGCCCCGATGTACCGCTGCATCTCGCGGCGGTCGTCATGCGTTGTCTGGAGAAGCGTCCGAGCGATCGGCCGGGGAGTGGTGAAGAGATTGTCAGCGCGCTCGGCGCCGCCGTGCCACGGCGTCACTCCGGCGGAGGACCGGTGATCGAGAAGATCGCCAACGCGCCGCTGTGGGTACCGTGGGCGGTGGCCGGGTTCATGACGCTGGCCGCGATCGTGCTGGCCGTGTTGTACGCGACGAGGTAGCGACCAGCGCGCCTTAGAGGACTGGCCGTCGTGCTCCGTGTTTTGTCGCCTGCTCGAATGCGTGCGCCATCTGCAGCACCGCCCAATC
>JBEBIR010000858.1:0-1752 GCA_040080315.1 Gemmatimonas sp. | reverse complement strand
CTGACCATGGTTGGCGCGGTACATGAAGATGGTCGACTTGAAGTGCGGTTGTCCGTCGGTAAATCGCAGCCGCTGATACTGACGGATGCCGGAAAACGTCGAAACATCGCCGTCGTGCGAGCCATGAATCAGCAAATAGTTCACATTCTCCAGCGGCATCAACGTCGAGGACGGTGTGTACTGTCCGTCCACCGGGGCGATGGCCACCACGCCCTTGATCGCGAAGTTGAAGTTGAATCGCTGCTTGAAGTCGTCGGGGTAAAACTTGAGCTTGTTGAAGGTCGCGGTGTGCGCTGCCGCTTCACCGCCCCGCGAGTGACCCATCACGACAATGTTCTGCATGTCCACCTTCTTCGCCAACGGACCTGCAGCGGAATCATTGAAATGCTTCCACGCTTCGATGTGCTTGAGCATCATCCAGGCGCGGCCGTCATTCTCGCCCGAGAGGCCGTTGATGAAATTCTCGTCGACGGAAACAAAGATGAATCCGCGCGAAGCCATCAGCTCGCCGAGGTAGCCGTATCCCGGATCCGAAAAATCCTGCGGGTTGTGATTCCCGTGCACCACAAGCACCAGCGGAAACGGACCGTTTCCCTCCGGATACCAGACGCGCCCGTTGATGGGCGCCGCCTTGAGGTCAAAGCCCCAGAACTTCTTGCGCGATTTAGCCTGCGCGGGCGCAATAGATGCGAACGGCGATACGTCCACGGCTTTCGTTTTGTAGGTCACGGAATCCTTGAACTCCGGACGATTCCTGTCCGTACCCGAGCCGTAGTACATCCGCACCACCTTGAACGACCCCGGTTCGGCAGGGTTGGACGCGGTGATGGTTTGGGACCCCAGCACGACCTTGGAATCGTCGTTGGAGAACTTGAGCGCCTGCGAGCACGCGGCGATGGTGGCCGCCGCAGCCAGCGCGACCAGCGGAACAATGCGCTTCATCATCGCCACCTCAGGGTCAGGCGATGCACGGTTTCATTGCCGACGAAGAATCCCAAACCGTATTCGACGTTCAAACGATCGGCGTTGATCGCTGCACCGAGAGTCACCGGACGCTCGTCTTTCGTTTCCGTGCGGCGAGCGCCAACTCGTCCATTGACCGAGTATCCCTCGATCCAACTGTATCCGACATCGAGCCCGGCGGCCGGTGAGACCCACCCGTGGCGCCGCGCCATCACCTGCGTGGCGAAGCCATAGTCCAGTTCTCCCCACTGCCTCACCGCCGTCCATCCGAGCGCCACGTGCGATGGCACACTCACCGAACGCGTGCCCATCGTGTAGGGCGTCGCGATGTTCTGCACGGAGAGCCCGGCGAGACCAATCCACACTGGTCGCGAGACACCGATATCCGCAAGAATCGCCGCACCGCGCTGCGGAACGACGACGTTGGAACCAATGTCGCGCGGTGCAACGTCGTGCGCATACTTGACGCCGACACCGAAGCGAAATCCCTTCCGTGTCACGTTGGCCGCGACCACCGCCGCGAAACTCGAGACATCCGCATCGCCGGAGCCCATCATGTCCGCCGGCGTGTACGGATACGCCTTCGACGGGGAGGTGGAGAGATTCACCATATGAACGCCCACCCCGAGGTTGAGCGGACCGACCGTCCAGCCGGCCGCAGTCGCCAGACTGAAGGCGTGATTGCCGTAACTGCCGAACGAGACACCAAACGGCAGTCCGGTGGTGCTGGCCAGTGCCGGATTGTGGAAGATCACGTACTCGTCACGCCCGGCCACCCACGCATTGCCA
>JBEBIR010000857.1:0-1758 GCA_040080315.1 Gemmatimonas sp. | reverse complement strand
CAGCAGGAAAGTTTGTGGTGCTGCTACCGCCAGAGGGGAGCAGCGTGGCTGGAGGCCGAGGAGGACCGGCACCAGTGCCTGCACGTTTCGCCGATGCAGCGGCAGTGGCAACGATTGATCTGGACAACCTGACGCTCGCGCAGCGGATCGCGTTGAACGAACCCACGCAGGCGATGCCGAGCGGTGGCGGTCGCGGTGGCGGTGGCGGACGTGGTGGTGCGGCTCCCGCGGCCCCCGCTCCCGTGGACTCTGTCGCGATGCTCAAGGCGCAACTGGCCGCGATGCAGCCGGTGCCCACGCTACGCATTACAAAGGCCGCTGCGGCTCGCCTGTTTGCCCGCACCACGTTCGACGGGGTCGCCGTGGGAGCCAAGGGTGGCATTGTGAACGCGTCGCTGGATTTCGTCGAGCTGCCGTCGGAGTTCGCGCGAAACGTCGTCGCCGTCATTCCAGGCAGCGATCCTGTCTTGAGGAATCAGTACGTCGCCATTGGTGGTCACAACGACCACGTGTACTTCCCCGGTACGCCGGCCGACAAGGACTCGCTGAAAGCCTTCAACGATCAGCGCATTCGCTGGCAGATTGCCAACAAAATGGTGCAGCCGACGATCGACGTGACGTCCAAGTTCGTCGTGAACATGGACAGTATTCGCAAGTTGTATCCGAAACCTCGGCTGGATTCCATCAATAACGGCGCCGACGACGATGGGTCGGGTTCGATGGCGGTGTTGGAGATTGCGGAGGCCATTCAGGCGATGCCGGTAAAGCCCAAGCGATCGACGCTATTCGTCTGGCACACTGGTGAAGAGGGTGGTCTCGTTGGTTCGGCCTTCTTCACCCGCAACCCCACGGTGCCCCTCGACTCGGTGGTAGCGCAAATCAATATCGACATGATCGGGCGCGGCCGAGCGACCGACTTGCCGGGCGGCGGTGACGACTACGTCGGCGTAGTCGGTTCGTTCTTCGACTCCAAGGACCTGGGGAACATGGTGAAAGCCGTGAACGCCAAGCAGGCCAAGCCGCTCACACTCGACTACAAGTTCGACGATCCCATCGAGTGGTCGGGCTACAACAACATCTATGGGCGCAGCGATCACATCAACTATGCGCGAGCTGGTGTGCCAATCGCCTTCTTCTTCACCGGCCTGCACGGTGACTATCACCAGCGCAGCGACGAGGCGGAGTTTATCGACTACCCGCACTACGCAAAGATTGCCAACTACATCAAGCAACTGACGGTGGAAGTAGGCAATGGGCCACGCCCGCAGCTGAACGGCACCAAGCCAGCGAAGCCGAGACCGATTGGGTGAGGGGGAACAGAGTACTGAGTACGGAGAACTGAGAACTCAGTACTCAGTTCTCAGTTCTCAGTTCTCAGTACTCAGTACTTAGTTCTCAGTACTTAGTTCTCTGTCTAGCAACGCGAATAAACATCAAATGCGAATTCATGCCGGGGTTGCTGCCACCCATGCTCATGTTCGACAAGTGATGCAGATTGTAGCCTGATGAAATCGAGTAACGCGGTGTCAGACGCCATTCCAGCGCCACGGATGTCGCGGCGGTGAAGTTGGCCTGCGTGGCTTTGCCATAGGGAATCACGCCTGAGAAGATCGCGCCGCCGGCGGTTACGTTGTAGATCGCCGAGAGCCGCGAGACCAGCGGTCTCGAGAGTTCCGCACCGAATGGCGCGAGTCCCACACCGTACACGTTGTGCAGCAGGTAGCGCGCGAAACGTGCTGGGTCGCTGTACGCCTCAGC
>JBEBIR010000131.1:0-8183 GCA_040080315.1 Gemmatimonas sp. | reverse complement strand
GATGGTGTTGCCGGCGCGCTCACTGGTGGATTGGGTGTGGACACCGGTGCCGGCCAGATGCCGGAACGCGTGCTGGCCATCGTCTTTGCCGCCATCATCGTGCGGAGCTGTTGGTGTTGACCGATATCGGATGACTGGGCAATCGGTAGCGTGCCTGCCAACTGGCGCACGCGCGACTCGCGTTCGACAGCGGGCGGATGACTGCCGAAGAACATCTCCACGGTGCTGGGGTCGCGACCGGCTTCCTGTCGGAGGACGGCGAAGAAATCCGCCATGGCCAGCGGGGAGTATCCCGCGCGTGCCATCATGTCGGCACCGACGCCGTCGGCCGCGTGTTCATCATCGCGCGAAAACTTGAGAAACGTCGCATTCAATCCCATGCCACCAACGACGCTGATAATATTGGCCGATGTCGTGCCGCGTTTTCCCACGAGTCCACCCAGCAGGCCGAGTCCGGTCTTGCCGAGGTAGGCATTGGAGGCACTGGTGGTGCCGTGTCGCAACGCGATGTGGGCCATCTCGTGTGCAATCACGCCGGCGAGTTCCGCCTCGCTGCGCGTTGCCTCAATAAGGCCGCGATTCAGGTAGAGCGGACCACCGGGGAGCGCGAACGCGTTGATATCGGGCGCATTCACAATCTTGGCCGCGTACGGATACTTCGCGCCTGGTGCACATGGTCGAAGCCGCTCTACGATCTGGTTGACGTACCGATCAGCGCCCGGCACGCCAAGCAGCGCCATCTGACGTTCGGCAGCGACGGCAGATTGTCGACCGATCTGAATATCCTGCTCCGTCGAAAACAGGTTGAATCCGCCGAGCGCCGTTCTGACTTTCGCGTTCTGCGCGGCGCAGGTGTGTCGAATGGGTTCGACGGCGAGCGCGGCCACCAGCACAGCGGCACACGCCATGACGTATCTCTTCATTGGTATCGCTCCTAGGCCATTCGAGGGACTACCATTCACCTGCAATGCGGTGTAGGCTCCATCATTCGCCGGTAGTGATACCCGGACGAGCAAATCCGTTCACGAAGTGATTGCACCGGACTGTACCTTTGTCAATCCTGCGGAAATTCCATTGAGTCGCGCGCTCGACTCATCGTTTGCAGTGGTGCTGACGCTGGCCTTGGGCTGTAGCGGCTGTCATCCTCCGGCGCAGCGCACACCTCCACCGGCCACGGCCTCGGCGAAAGAGGTCGCGCTCGCTGGTGCGTCCATCCTCATAGGCGCCGGAGATATTGCGCGGTGTGATGCGACGGGCGACGAAGCCACCGCATTGATCGTGGACAGCATTCTTCTTGCTGATAGCGTCGCCAAGGTGTCGGATGCCGTGTTCACGCTCGGCGACAACGCGTACACCAGCGGCAGCACGGGTCAGTGGACCAATTGCTTCACGCCATCCTGGGGTGATCCGCAAAAACGCATCATGAAGAACATCAAGCCGTCGCCGGGCAATCACGAGTACTACACCGCCGGCGCGGACCCCTACTACAAATACTTCGGCAAGGCGGCCGGACCCGCAGGCAAAGGCTACTACAGTTACGACATTGGCGAGTGGCACGCCGTCGTACTGAACACCGAGATCGTGGTCAGCTCGTCGTTTGATCTTCCCGCGCGGAAGGAGCAGCTGGACTGGCTCGACGCCGACCTGAAAGCCAGCACCAAGGAGTGCACGGTTGCCTACTGGCATCACCCCCGATTCAGCTCAGGCTCGCATGGAAGCGATGTGAAGCTGGGGCCGATCTGGCAAACGCTCCACCGGTACGGAGTCGATCTGGTTCTGAGTGGTCATGATCACCACTACGAACGCTTTGCGCCCATGAACGCCGAGGGCGTGTTGGACACGCTTCATGGCATTCCGTCGTTTGTGATTGGCACCGGCGGCGGGGAACTCCGGGGCATGCGGCTGCCTTTGGCGCAGAACAGCCTCAAGCGCGTGGAAGGGCACTATGGAGTACTGCTGCTCACGCTTGGGGCGAAGGAGTATCGATCCGCGTTCATCTCTGTTGGCGGGTACGTGTGGGATCCGAGTGGTGGCAAATGCCACGGAGCGCCCGCTAAAGTCCCTTGAAGGTGAGTCAATGAACTGTGCATGCGCAGTAGGAATGTGCCTCCTCGCGATCCTCGGAACTGACTCGCTTGCGGGGCAGGAGAGCGCACCGGTGCGACCGCCAACGGGTGAGCTGCCGCCAGCGCTCAAGCAAACGACTCGAGTCCTCCGCACAGCGTTCTCGAGCCCGTTGCATCTTCTCGTGGACGGCGTGGCGTCGGGCAGCGGACTCGCCGGCGGTCTCGGCATCGATATTGGCGCTCCAGCGCCGTGGACTGCGAAGGTCAAAGGACTTTACTCGATCCGCGAGTATTGGATGCTCGAGAGCTTTGCGCGATTCGACGGACGACGCGTCATGGTGGAGGCGTACGCGCGCGCACGTGGTTTGCCGCAGGTGGCCTTCTATGGACTCGGCCCCGCAAGCGCTCTCACCAGCCGCACCAATTTCGACATGCGAGAGAACCTGGTGGGCGCGGACGCTTCGTATCGCGTGGCGCCGTGGGTCACGATGAGCGGCCGCGTAGAACAGCTGTGGATCGATCTGAACGCGGGTCGCGCGACGAACCTGCCTAGCATCGAGCAGGTCTTCAACGACCAGGACGCGCCGGGCCTGACGCAGCAACCAAGGTTCGGGCGGTATGAAGGCGCACTGGAGTTCGAAGTTCCGGCGTCAGTAGGCGAGGGATTCCTGCAAGGTCTCAGAACGCGCGCGAGCTATGCCCGTTGGGTTGATCACGAACTCGGTCGTTTCAGTTTCACCCGCGTTGAGCTCGAGGCGAAGCAGCGATTCGCCGTGTTCCGGCCGAAGCACCGTCTGACCTTGCATGCGTGGGCGTCAACGTCGGCCGCCGATGCCGGACAGGCGGTCCCATTCTACTTGCAACGAACCCTCGGTGGACGCGGTCAGCTTCGCAGTGTTCATGAAGAGTACCTCGGTTCCGATGGCACACGTGCGTCGCTTCGCGGCTACGACACGTTCCGCTTTCGCGGTCCGCATCTCGTGTTGCTGCAGGCAGAGTATCGCATTCCCATCTGGACGCTGCTGGATGCCACGGTCTTCTATGATGCAGGCAAGGTTGCCGCCCAGCGCTCGCAGCTTAACCTGTCGAATCTGCGGCAGAACTACGGGGTGAGCGTGAGTGCCATGCGTGGCATCGTGACCGCGGCCCGCATTGATATCGGGTTGGGCGGCGAAGGGGTGCAGCTCCTCTTCAGCATCAGTACAAAATGAAACACGCGATTCGCGCTGTGACGATCATCCTCGTCGCATCCTCGTGCGCGCTCAACAGCCATATGTCCCCTCGCAAGCCTGCGACGATGGACCAGCTATGGCAAGAGCCTCGCGACCTTGCGCAGCGCGATCTGCTGGGTGGCGAGTTTGGCCGCGATCAGGCACCGAACGCACGCGACGAATTCCAGGTGACAGGGAAGAAGACAAGCGGCACACAGTCCGGGTACGACGTGAAGGATGGCAAAGGTCGGGAATGGAGTGTGAAGCTTGGAGTGGAAGCGCGGGTGGAGGTGGTCGTTTCGCGCATTGTCTGGGCCATCGGATACCACCAGCCGCCGGTCTACTACCTGCCCAAATGGACACGGGTCGAGGACGGCGCGGCAGTCAGTGAAGAGCCCGCGCGATTTCGACTGGAGCCGAAATCTCTGAAGAAGACGGGAGAGTGGTCGTGGACCGACAACCCATTTGTCGGAACGCAGCCTCTTGCTGGCTTGTTCACGGTTATGGTGCTCTTCAGCAACTGGGATCTCAAAGCCGCGCAAAACGCGACCTATCAGATGGAGACGGCCGGGCGCAGTCCAGAGACGTGGTATCTGGTCCGCGACCTGGGTGCGTCATTGGGCAAGACCGCCTGGCTCGATCGGGCAAGCAAGGCCGACACCGCGGCCTTCATCGCGGAAGGCTTCATCACCCGCGTGGAGGGCAATCGCGTGCGCTTCGACTACAACGGATCGTGGCTCGAGCCTCGCGTGCACGACATCGTTACGCCAGCCGATGTGCGTTGGGTGTGCGGACTGCTCGCGCGGCTTTCGCTGGCGCAGTGGCATGACGCGTTTCGGGCAGGCGGGTTCACTGACGCCGAAGCGGATGCCTACATCAAACGTCTGCGCGAGAAGATCGCAGAGGGGCAGCGACTCGGCTGGTCGTAGTGAGTCCGCCCTTTTTCTTACGTGACGTCGGTGACATCGCGGCGCATGAAGCGCCGTACCAACCACACGACCAACACAATTGGAAGCACGACGAAGATCAGCGCCTTCACCGCGAAAATGGTGACCAGACCCACGGCCACCAGCATCAGCACCGGAATCCCGAGAATTGCCATCGAGAGTAGCGGTCGAAGCGCGAGCAGTCGGAAAAGCGAGGCGATCATTGGCGGTAGTTCCGGTGAGGGTGGTGAAGGCCCTACGGTAACACCCTACTGACAGGTTTCGGGCTCAGGTCGCCTTGTCCCAACATCGTGGCGGCGCCCACTCAAAGAGTAAGTGTCATATAGACATCCGCGGTCTCGTAGCGGACGTCCGCTGGCATCGCGGCATGCCGAAACCCCAGGGACTCATACAGCCGAATCGCGTTGACGAGCGCGCTGTTGGACGTCAGCACAACTTCGCTGGCACCGCACGTTCGAGCGAACTGAAGCACAGTCTCGGACAGCTTTCGACCGATCCCACGACCCTGCGCCAACGGGGATACGGCCAGCTTGGCCAACTCGACGACGAGGGCGGATTCGCGGATCGCTGCACACGACCCCACCACCTCGTCGCCATCGAGGGCAAAGAAAATCTGGCCGCCCGTCGAGAGGATCCGCAGCTCCGGGTCCCGCAGGTACTCAAGGTCAAGAGCTTCAAGCAACGCGTGTGCTTCAAGCCACTCGCGATTGAGACGCTCGAACGCGTGGCGGTATTCAGAACGGTACGGCCGAATGATCACGGCAGGTGTCATTGGGGACTGCGGAAGAGCGTATGCACCTGGCCGTCGTGATCGAGATTGCGCTCAAAGCGCATGCCGGCTTTGGTCATCACGCGCTGGGAGCGGACGTTCTGCGGCAGCGTGAGCGCAACGACCGACCGCAGGCCAAGCATTTCACGCGCACGCTCCAGGCACGCCACCGTCACCTCGGTCGCCAGTCCACGTCCCCAGTACGCCGGGAAAAAACTGTAGCCCACTTCGACTTCGTCAACGCCGTCGAGGTCCAGATGTCGCAAGAGCGCACGACCCACCACGTCGCGCGTTATCCGATCTCGCAACAGCCACAAGCCAAAGCCGTACCGCTCCCAATGCGCCAGATTGCGTTCCATGTACGCCATTGTCTGGAGTTCGGTGCGCACGCCACCCAGCAGCGACATCTGCTCTGCGTCCTGATGCATGCGATGAATTTCGTCCGCATGCTCGAACCGGAGCCGCTCAGCGGCAAGTCGTGCGGTGACGAAGGCGTCGTGAGACATACGCCTTCAAGTGTGACGACATCAACGCCTGCGCGGAAGTGGTATCCTGTCGCGCTAGCTCGTGGCCATCCTGAAACGCCACGTTCGCGAGGGTGGAACAACAGACGAAAGACGGAAGACGGACGACGCAAGACCAAGACCAGCGGCGTCGGCGTCGGCCGTCTCCAGTCCTAAGTCTCCAGTCCTTCGTCTCTCCACGAAAGACGGTCGACTCGAGACCAAGACGAACAGCGTCTGAGTCTGCCGTCTCCAGTCCTCCGTCTCTCGTCTGTTGTTCCACCAGCGCGAAACTGGCGTTTCAGGATGGACACTAGCTACCCATCCGCGTGGCGGTGAAGGGGAACCGATAGTGCTCTTCAGGTCCGTCAACTTCGCCGGTCTCCGAGTCTATCCAAAAGATCGCCAGGATGATCGTTCCGGTCATCGTGTTGCCGTTGATCACTGCATTGAAGAGCCAGCCGCCCGACGGACCCGTCTGGGCGCCCGCGTTGAAGATCTGGTACGTTCTGAACGGTGGGATCGCCTGGCGAGACTGTATCGTCGTGGCGGTGCGGGTGAAGACGCTGGTTCGCCACGCCGCGAAGAATGGTCCGAATGCGTGTTGCTGGGCAACCGCCGGTCCGAGCAGCATGGACATCTCGTTGCCGAGTGGCACAGGGGGACAGCAGTCGAACGGGTTCCAGACAAACGTGGAGAGGACTCGCAGCATGAGCACCGTGCTGCCGTTGATGTCTTGGTCGATGGAAATGATTCCTGAATTGGGCGTCGGGAGCAGTCGCTGGAATAGATCCTTTATGGGACCCGATCCTTCAAGGGGGTCGTTGAACAACGAGTCCGCATCGGTGATCGACGTAATCAGCCAGCTTCCGGCGCTTACGGCGCCCGCAACGCTCACACGCGCGATCGGGAGATCATTGCGGGCCGTGTGAAGGACGCGAAGTACCACGGTATAGCTACCGCCCGTGGTGTAGGTGTGGTTCACCGCTGTGAGCGACGAAACAACCTGCTTTGGCGTGTTGTCGCCGAAGTCCCACTCGAACTTCACACCCGATGG
This sequence comes from Gemmatimonas sp., assembly GCA_040080315.1. Classification (GTDB taxonomy): domain Bacteria; phylum Gemmatimonadota; class Gemmatimonadetes; order Gemmatimonadales; family Gemmatimonadaceae; genus Gemmatimonas. The sequence goes on along the minus strand of JBEBIR010000131.1, from coordinate 1,630 downwards.
CAACGACGGGGAGCCGGGGCCCAGGACGGGCGTGAACGTACTGGGTGTTCCGGGGCTGTCGAACTGCTTTGTCACCGACAGTCCGTACTTGATGAGACGGATTTCGCGCCAGCCGGCCCACGAGGGATAGGGATCACCCGAGAACTGCGGCTCGAGGATCTCGAGACCTATTGTTTCGGCCTTGCCATTCGGAAACGCGCTCCAGTTATACAGGAACGAACTGCCTGTCGCGTTGCGCGTCGCGCTCCACACCCCGGCCTGCGTGCGATCGTGAAGGCCTCCCGCGGCAAGTCCCCATCCCGGCGTGACCGGAAGCGCCGATGTCTGCGCAAATGGAGGCGACTCCGTGATGGGCCAGATGCGGTTGGTGTCCGCCAGAAAGAACACGCTGTCTGGAGTGTCTGGCGTCGCGCGCAACGCCACCGAGCCCCGCGACTGCACCTGCGTCTTTCGGAATACTGTGCTGAAATGCTCCGGCGCACTCGCTGACGCCATGGTGCCCAAGTATCCCGCGAGCCGTGGCCAGTACGCCACGAGCCAATCATAGGTGAAGTACGGCATCGTGTAGCGAACTGACGGAGAAAATGGGTCGGTGTAGGGCGCCATGACACCCCCGGCAAACGAAAGCGACTGCGGGACCGAATAGTTGGGATCTCGAATGATGAATCGTGTGGTGGTTGGGTCCCAGCCAATCACCAGAACCACATACAGGTAGGTGCCGTCGCTGAGCCACAGTGGCACGTGGTGACCGAAGTGCGACAGCGTGTTGATGACCGCCGTCGCGATCTCGAAGTCGTACCGGGGATTCTGACTCTTGTAGTACGCAATCCACTGTGCGCCATATCGACCCATTGAGGATGCCGCATCGGTTGTCACACCCGCCGAAGTCATGATGCCGCGCGTATCACTGTAGGTGACACCGGCTGCGCGATCGAAGGCGTGGAAGACTCCGCCCGGAAAGTCGTAGGGAGCGGCATACTCGAGCAGCGCCATTCCGGGGTCGATGCGTTGCCGATACGTGGTGGGAATCGAGTGGTACGCGAAGTCGTCTCGTCCAAACACAAAGCCGCTACTCATGGACCAGGGCGCCCAGAGGGCAAGAGTCGGCAGTCCACTCGGACCCTTGAAGACCACCAACGAGAGGGCGTGCGGCGGCGCTGAGGCGGGTTGCGGAATGTTGCCTATCTGTCGAAACAGTGCAGCGCTGAGAATGCGCGTACTCACGGTCACTGAGTTGGTGTCGCGAGAGAGAATGGGCAGGAAGGCAAGCCGGGTTCCGATCGAATCCACCACGGCCACGATCGGATTCGCTACGCTGCTCGGAACAGGAATCCTGAGCAGCAATGCGCCGTTCGCGTTGCCAGGGCCATTGCTGACAATCGTGATGACGGGCGTGACGGCGGGGTTCACCGCCGCGGCGCCGCTGCTTCGCGCGCTGTTGCGAAATGACGATGCGGCCGGCGCGCCCGGTTCGGGGAGATCCATCCCCGCACTCGATTTCTGTCGCACGGTAAACGTGACGGCAGCGTTGAACGCCGAATCGGGAATCGTGATGGTGAACTTGTCGAGCGCCGAACCCGGTCGATCGATCACGACCGTTCCGCCGCTCAGCGTTGTTTGTCCTGTGCCC
>JBEBIR010000856.1:0-1764 GCA_040080315.1 Gemmatimonas sp. | reverse complement strand
GACAGGGAGGTGCCGGAGCCAGGCCACATACATCGAGTTGCTGAAGCTGGGAAGCCACATAACTGACTTACCGCGCGCTCAGGGGCCTGGCTAAAGCTGCCAAGCGGGTGACCAGATGAGGGAAAGGAAGGGCCATGGGCAGGCCCAGGCGGCGAATGACCACCGCGAGGCGCAAGTGTGTCACGCAGTCCGGGCCTTCCGACGCCAACCGCCGGATCTGCGTGGTCAGCAGGTGCAGTTCCGGCCACTTGATGCCACGCGCCCGCGCGACCTTGAGAGCCGTCCAGGCGCTCCAGAAAAGCTGATCGCCATGCGCGGCCAGTAGCTCGGGCCGTGTGAAGAAGGCCGTCACCATGCGGGCCATGAGGTCGGCGTGGCCTTGAGCGCGTTTGGGGGGGGGCGTCGTCGCCAGTTGCGAGTGCCGATGCTGGCGATAGCGTGCGCCGATGTAGTCGACCAGCACGATCGGCGGCGACTCCAGGCCGACGCGCCACCAGAGGTCCCAGTCTTCAAAAATACTGACGCGCTCGTCGAACGCTCCTGCCCGTCGGATGACATCGAGGGGCGCGAGCCAGCAGTGCGGTGGGGCGAAGTTGGATTCAATGATCTTGGGGAAGAAGGCCGTGGTGGTGCAGCGCCTCGTCGCCGTCGATTCGCCGGAATCCGAGTCGAACCAGACACAACCCATCAATGCGATGGCGCCGGGACGCGATGCCGCCGCCTCGCTGAGTCTCGCCAACGCCTCAGGCGCCAGCAGGTCGTCTGCGTCAAGGAAGAGGACGTGTGTTCCCGTCGCGGCGTCGAGCGCACGGTTTCGTGCGCTCGACTCCCCGCCATTATTCTGCTGCAACAAAGTGACTGAGGGCGCAAATGATCGCGCGATCGCGGCCGATCCGTCTGTCGAGCCATCGTCCACCACAATTACTTCGTGTGGAGGCTGCGATTGGGCCACGAGCGATCGCAACGTGTCGGCAAGCAGCCGCTCGCCGTTGTAGCAGGGAATTATCACCGAGACCCGAACGGGGTTCATATCTTGACCGGTCGTTACCAACTACTTTGACTCTACTACACGACTGCCGTCATTCAGGGCGAGCCGAGGAAGTCTTGGCTTCACGAAAATTCGCCAGGGTGCCACAAATTCAGGGTGGTTCCCGCCGGGAAGGGCATCTGCCCATCGGAACTGACGGAGGCATGAAATACTAAGTCTCGGCGTCTCCACGGAAACAACATTGCGACACCTTCTCGCGCTGGGCTCGCCCAAGTCGGGCTCAACGCAAATATCTCCCCGCTATGAAAGTCTGGACATCTGGCGCGGTGTCGCGTGTTTGATGGTGCTTGGGAATCATGCTGTCACCTACCCATTTGAGGGACGAACTGGCGACTCGCTGGCTCCCGTCTATGTCGCGATGAGCGAAGTCGCGGCCCGCTTGTGGATGGGTGTGCCGATCTTCTTCGTCATCAGCGGCTACTGCATTTCCGCCGCCGCCGACAGCCACCGCCGGAAGAACCTAGGAGTGGTGCGCTATTTTGCGCGCCGATTCCGACGAATCTTTCCTCCCTATTGGGTCGTCCTCGCCACATCCGCCGTGCTGGTTGGAGTTGGCGATGTGCTCTTGAACGGGGCCATCGTCAGGGGCTCGGAGTTTCTCCGCCCGTGGTGGTTTTCCGGAGCCCAATGGTTCGGATCCATCACACTGACAGAACTGTGGCGATTCCACTTCTTCGGTGGGCCGAAGGGACTGTTCCTCGGGCACGCCTGGACGT
>JBEBIR010000130.1:0-8198 GCA_040080315.1 Gemmatimonas sp. | reverse complement strand
CGTCGCAGCCATTGCAACGGTGCCCTCACCGAACATCGCACCGGCATTCCGCGTCTGGACAACGACGCTGTGAACGTGATGTGCTCGCTCACCGGCGCGGTGGTTGCCGTCGCGCTCGCCGGGGCCGGGATCAGTCTTGCCTGACACGAGGTTAACTTCTCGACCATGGCCAGCACGTCGCTTCCGCGTTCGACTCAGGTGTTGGTGGTCGGTGGCGGCCCTGCCGGCGCATCGACCGCCTGGCATTGCGCGGCGGCAGGGCTTGATGTCGTGTTGCTCGACCGCGCGCGCTTTCCGCGGGCAAAGGCCTGCGCCGAGTACGTCAGCCCTGAAGGTGCGCGAATCTTGTCGGCGATGGGTGCGTTGGAAATGCTTGAAGCGCAAGCCGCGACGCTGACCGGTATGGTGGTCACCGCCCCGTCGGGCCATCGCATTCACGGGGAGTTCGTCGCGCAGCACGGATTTCGCGGGTTTCGCGATCGCGGGCTGGGGATTCGACGCGAGATTCTTGACACGGTGCTGGTCGAACGCGCGCGCGCCAATGGCGTGGCGGTGTGCGAAGGCGTGAAAGTCGAGGACGTGTTGCGCGACGAGACCGGACGTGCCGTGGGCGTTCGCGTGCGTACGGAGTCGGGGCAACACGACATCAACGCTCACGTGGTGATCGGCGCCGACGGGCTGCGCTCGATCGTGGCCAACCGACTGGGACTCGCGCACCGCTCGCGCTGGCCGCGACGCATCGCGCTCGTGGCCCACTATCGCGATGTCACTGGCATGTCCACGCTGGGTGAAATGCATGTTGCCGCCGACGGCTACGTGGGTCTCGCCGACGTCGGGGATGGTGTCACGAACGTTGCGCTGGTCGTGCCCATGGGCGACGCGCGGAAAATGAAGGGTGCTGCGGAGGCGTTTCTTGCATCCTGGATCGCCCGGCGCGCGCAATTGTCGCCACGCTTTGTGAGGGCCGTGCGCGTATCCCCCGTGCTGGTGACCGGTCCATTCGCCTCACGCGCGCGACGCCCATGGTGCCCTGGTGCGGCGCTCGTGGGCGATGCGGCCGATTTCTTCGACCCGTTCACCGGAGAGGGGATTTTCGCCGCACTTCGCGGTGGTGAACTGCTGTCGCCATTTGTCGTCGCCGCGGTGAGTGCCATTGCCCGACGCGACAGCGACGCCGAGCAGCACGTGTTTCGCGCGTACGAGCAGGCGCGTCACGATACGTTTGCCGGCAAGTGGCGCGTGGAGCAGATCATCGGCACGGCAGTCGCTGCGCCGTGGCTCATGAACAGTGCCGCGCGCCTGCTGGAGCGTGATCGGGCTCTGTCCGATCTGCTCATCGGCGTTACCGGCGACTTTGTCCCGGCCTCGACGCTCCTCGCGCCACGCACGCTGCGGCGCATCGCGTCCGCGTTCTTCCGTCGTCCCGCGCAGCCGGCAGGACACGCGTGGACCCTCCCGCAGGTGTCACCACCCGTCACTTCGCATGCCCATCGACGCTGATCTCTTTCGCGCCGTGCTCGGTCGCTTTGCCACTGGCGTCGCCATTGTCACGGTGCGCGATCGGGAAGACCGCGACCACGGGATGACCGTGAGCGCGTTCACTTCGCTCAGTCTCGATCCGCCACTGGTCCTCATCTGCATTGGCAACGATGCCACGATGGCCCCAGTCATGGACGACGCGGAGTCTTTTGCGGTCAACGTACTGAGTGCCGGACAAGAGGCGCTCAGTCGGCGATTCGCCGGAAAACTTGATGATCGCTTCGCCGAAATCTCGAGCGCGCGAAGTGCCTCCGGGAACGTGTTGCTTGACGGCACGCTCGGCTCACTCGACTGCCGTGTTGTTGCCCGCCATCCGGCAGGCGACCATGTGATTGTGGTGGGTGCGGTGGAGGCCGCGTCGGCGCACGACGGGCGACCCCTGCTGTACTATCGTGGCGGCTACGCGCAGTTGGAGCGCTAGCGTGCCCTTCACGCCAGCGCGACGACGCGGCCACGAGATCCTCGATGATCCGTCCACCGATCCGGTGCTCGCCGAACGGTCGTTGCACGACGTAGCGTTGGCCAATCGGCTGTTCGGCGGTCGTCACGCCATTCTGCGTGAACTGCGAGCCGTGATGGCACCGTTGTCGAAGGGCACGTCGCTGCAGTTGCTCGACGTCGGCACGGGGTTGGGTGATATCCCCGCCGCCGCGCGTCGTGTTGCTGCCGGACGCGACCATCAGCTCACCACCATCGGATTGGAACTTGAGCCGGCGCTGGCGCGGGCGGCACACCGTGTGTGCACGCACGCCGTTGCCGCCGACGCGCTGTCCCTGCCCTTCGCGACGGCGAGCATCGACATCGTCACCTGTTCGCAGGTACTCCACCACTTCGAGGATCCGGCCGCCGAACGGCTGTTGCGCGAATGCACGCGGGTCGCGCGCCGTGCGGTCATCATCGGCGACCTCCGACGCAGTTGGCTCGCAGTCGCCGGACTCTGGAGCACATCGTTCCTGCTGGGGTTTCATCCAGTCAGTCGCCACGATGGTGTCGTCTCGATCCTGCGCGGCTTCACGCGTTCGGAACTCGCCGCGATGGTCGCGCGCGCCACCGGACGTCGCCCCACCGTACGGCATGCGCTCGGCTGGCGCGTGACGGCCACATGGTCTCCTGGCAACACGACACAATGACTGAATCTGCACTGCGCGCGCCGTTCGACTTGGGCCCGCTGCCCGCCGATCGGCTGATGACCACGATTGACGAGCGCCTGGTGCGCGCGCCGTTGGCGACCATGTTTGAGATCGCACGCGAGGTCGAGCATTGGCCTGCGTACCTGCCGCACTATCGCTTCGTGCGCTTTCGTGAGCGCGCCAGCGATGGCGGAGGCCTCGTGGAAATGGCTGCCAATCGACCGTTCGGAATACTGAATTGGCCAACGTGGTGGCTCTCCGAGATGTCGGTCAACCACACGGCCCCGTGGGTACGCTATCGCCACGTGGGCGGCGTGACCAAGCGCATGGATGTCGAATGGAATTTCACTGAAACGCCCGAGGGTACGTTGACACGCATCATTCACATATGGAACGGGCCATCATGGCCCGTCATTGGCGAGTTTGCCGCAACGCAGGTGATCGGACCGGTCTTTGTGCACGGCATCGCGACGCGCACGCTGGAAGGACTGGCGTGTGTGGCCGAGCAGTCTCACGTCGGCGGTGCGCGCACATGATCGACCGTCCACGGCAGGAAACGCCGACGCGTCGGCGGGTCGCCATCACCGGTATCGGATGCGTCACACCACTCGGCATTGGCGTGGAGTCGCTCTGGACTGGATTGCGCGCCGAGCGCTCCGTGGTGCGCGCGGCAACGCGGTTCGACTCATCGATTTTTCGCAGTCGGTGTGCGGCCGAGGTGGATGGATTCAACGCCGACGACTATCTCGACCCGCGTCGCGTCAAGCGACTTGACCGATTCGGCCAATTCAGTGTGGTGGGATCTATGCTGGCGCTGCAGGACTCGGGACTCGACCTCGCGTCTGAAAATCGCGAACGGATTGGCGCCATGATGGGCACCGCACTTGGTGGCGTCGCCTACGCCGAGGAACAAGCTGCCCGATTCATGCAGGGTGGCCTGCGCAATGTCGACGCGACACTCGCGCTCGCCGTCTTCGGCGGCGCCGCGAGCTGTAACATCGCGATCGAGTTCGGCGTCTCGGGACCGAATTGTACGAACGCGATGAGTTGCGCATCCGGAACCATCGCCATTGGCGAGGCGTTCCGGCAGATTCGTGATGGGTATGCCGACGTCATGATTGCCGGTGGCAGCGAAGCACCGCTGGCCACGCTGTGCTTTGGCGCGTTTGCACTCATCCGCGCGATGTCCACACGTAACGAGACGCCGGAGCAGGCGTCACGCCCGTTCGATCGCGACCGTGATGGCTTCGTGATGGGCGAAGGATCGGCGGTGCTGATTCTCGAGGAGTGGTCGCACGCAGTCGCACGCGGCGCCCGGATCTACGGCGAACTGGCGGGCTTCGGCACCACCAACGATGCGCACCACATGACCGCGCCGTTGCCGGGCGGCGCGCAGGCCGCGCGTTGCATTCGACAGGCGCTGGACGACGCGAGCGTCACACCGGAGCAGGTGGACTACATCAACGCGCACGGCAGCGCCACGCCGCTCAACGATCCCACGGAGACCACGGCCATTCGCACCGTGTTTGGTGCGCGCGCCGACACGGTGCCGGTGTCGAGCACCAAAGGTTACTACGGCCACGCACTCGGTGCCTCTGGTGCTTTCGAAGCGGCAATTTCAGCGCTCGTATTGCAGCGCGGTTGGATTCCACCCACGCTCAACCTCGACAATCCAGATCCCGCGTGCGATCTGGATTATGTGCCGAACACGGGTCGCGATCTGTCCACGCAGGTCGTGCTCAGCAACAGTTTCGGCTTTGGCGGAATCAATGCCAGCCTGGTGCTGCGTCAGGCCAGCTGACTACACGCCATAGACCGAGGTGTAGCGCTTCATGCTCTGCACAATAATGTCCATCGCCTTCTCGCTCTTTTCCCACCCGGTGACTTCGACACGCTTGCCCTCGAGATCTTTGTAGATCCCGAAGAAGTGCGCGATTTCCTTCAGGTAGTGCGGCGACAAGTCCGCGATATCGAACACATCGTGGAAGTACGGATCGTCTGATGGCACCGCGAGGATTTTTTCGTCCGGCTCGCCTTTGTCCAGCATACGCAACACGCCAACAGGGCGCGCGGCAATCTGGCAGCCTGGGAATGTGGGCTCGTTGATCTTCACCAGGATGTCCAGCGGATCCCCATCCTCGTGTAGCGTCCGCGGAATGAATCCGTAGTCACTGGGATAGTGCACCGCCGAATACAAGACACGGTCCAGCCTGAATTGGCCCGTCTCCTTGTCCAGTTCGTATTTGTTACGCGACTTGGCCGGGATCTCGATGATCGCGGTCACCTGCTCGGGCGGGTGTTTCCCGGCCGGAATATCGTGCCACGGATTGTGCGACATGCTGGAAACTTAGTCGTGTGCGGAACGAAAGGCTGCGATGATTCGTCGCACCAGGACTGGCACCGCAGCACTCTCCGCTTCGACTTTCACCGGGAAGCCCGCTTTCCGCGCGGCCCGTGCAGCCATCGGTCCAACACAGGCCAGCATCACGCGTCGCACATGCTCCGGCGGTATCGCCTCCAGCAATGCATCTAGGCTACCGGGCGCAGTCACCGTCACGAGGTCGAACGCCCCCTGCGCCACCAATGCGCGGAGCTGCGCGCGCGCATCCGCATCGACCGTCGTGCGATAGACCGGAACCACGTCGACGATGGCCCCCAGCGCACGCAATCCCGCCGGGAGCACGTCGCGCGCGCCGTCGGCACACACGTACAGCATGCGCGCGCCGTCGACGTCACTCCGCGCCGCCAGCGCATCGATCAATCCGTCAATTCCGACACGATCCGGTATCATAGTGACCGGCCACCGCATCGCGACGACGGCATCCTGCGTGGCGTCGCCAACCACGGCCAGCTTGCAGGCGCCCGGTGGACGCGCGTCCCCGAGGGTGGTGGACAGCCGTTGCACCGCATACGCGCTGGTGAGCAACACCCAGTCGTAGCGATCCATGCGCCCCACCGCCTCAACCAAGGGCGTCGGATCGAGCCATTCGCCGCGCACCAGCGACACGTCCGTCACGGTCGCACCGGCGTCCCGCAGGGCAGTCGCCAGCACACTGCCACGGCTCTCCGACCTGAGCACGACAATGCGCACCCCGGCCAGCGCGCTGGCAGTGAACGGATCGTTCCGCAGCATGACTCAAGTGTAGCCCCCACGCCGCTTGTCGTGCAGCTTTCCGATGGTCACGCCAGCGCTGCAACGCCCACCGCCAACGAACGCCCCATGAGCGATAGCGATATCGACGTCCTCCTGACGGAAAACCGGAAGTTTCCTCCGTCGGATGCCTTCCGCGCCGCAGCGCGAGTGCAGGACTCCCGACTGCATGACGACGCCGCGCTGGATCCGCTGGCCTTCTGGGCGCGTGAGGCGGGTGAGCTTGACTGGAGCACGCCATGGGACCGCGTCATGAACTGGACTCCACCACACGCCACCTGGTTTGAGGGCGGTGAGCTGAACGTGTGCGTCAACTGCGTGGACCGCCACGTGCACGGCCCGCGGCGCAACAAGGCCGCGCTCATTTGGGAGGGTGAGCCAGGCGACCGACGCACCTTCACCTACTGGGACGTGTACCGCGAGGTGAATCTCGCGGCCAACATGCTGAAGAAGCTCGGTGTGACCAAGGGCGATCGCGTGGCGATCTACCTGCCGATGATTCCCGAGGCCGTGTTCGCGATGCTGGCCTGTGCGCGCATTGGCGCCGTACACACCGTGGTGTTTGGCGGATTCTCGCCGGAATCATTGCGGGATCGTATCAACGATTGCGGGTGCAAGGTGCTCATTACCGCCGATGGTGGATATCGTCGCGGTCAGGTGGTCCCGCTCAAGCGCAACGCCGATGCGGCGCTGGAGGGCTGCCCCACTATTGAGCACGTGCTGGTGGTCATGCGTCGCCGCAGTGGCGTGGGTGACGAGATGTTCGCCGAAATGCAGGAGGGACGCGATCACTGGTGGCATCGGCTCAAGCGCGATGTGCCCAAGGAATGCGCGCCGGAACCGATGAACGCCGAAGATCTGCTCTTCATTCTCTACACGTCAGGCACAACGGGAAAACCCAAAGGCATTGTGCACACCACCGGTGGCTATCTCACCGGCGTGTATGCCACCACGAAGTACGTGTTTGATCTCAAGGACGAGGACGTGTATTGGTGCACCGCCGACATCGGCTGGATCACCGGGCACTCGTACCTTGTGTATGGACCGATGGCCAACGGCGCCACTTGCATCGTGTATGAAGGTGCGCCCGACTGGCCTGAGAAGAATCGCTTCTGGCAGATCTGCGAACGCTATGGCGTGACGATCTTCTACACCGCGCCCACGGCAATTCGCGCGTTCATGAAATGGGGCGCGCGCTTCGTCGAGCAGCACGACCTGTCTCAGCTGCGACTGCTGGGTTCCGTGGGTGAGCCGATCAATCCCGAAGCGTGGATGTGGTATCACCGCACCATCGGCAAGGAGCGATGCCCGATCGTGGATACATGGTGGCAAACGGAGACCGGCGCGATCATGATCACCCCGCTGCCGGGCGTCACCAGCACCAAGCCGGGTTCGGCCACCACACCCTTTCCCGGTGTGCGCGCGGCCCTGCTGGATACCGACGGCACCGAGGTAGAGGTGGGTGGCGGGTTATTGGCGCTGACGCATCCGTGGCCCTCGATGCTGCGCACCATCTGGGGCGACGATCAGCGCTACGTCGACACCTACTTCTCCAAGTGGCCGGGCCGTCCCGATCTCTATTTCCCCGGCGACGGCATCAAGCGCGACGAGGATGGCTACTACTGGATTCTCGGGCGCGTGGACGACGTGCTCAATGTGGCCGGTCATCGCATTGGCACGATGGAAGTGGAAAGTGCGCTCGTCGATCATCCCTCCGTCGCTGAAGCGGCCGTGGTGGGCAAGGCGCACGAACTCAAGGGTCAGGCCATCGCGGCATTCGTGACGTTGCGCGCCGGCTTTCATGCCAGCGGTGATCTGCGCGACGAGTTGCGCGAGCATGTCGCGCTCAAGATTGGCGCACTGGCGCGTCCGGATGACATCCTGTTCAGCGCGGACCTTCCGAAAACGCGCTCGGGTAAGATCATGCGTCGGCTGCTGCGCGATATCGCTGAGGGGCGCGCGCTGGGTGACACCACCACGCTGGCGGATCCCGGGGTCGTGGCGAGCCTCAAGGATCAGTACGAGGCGCAGGAGTCGTAGCGCGCGTGACACTTCATCTCGCTACGTGACGCTCGTCACCGTCCGACGCCCGCGTCGAGTGAAACATGACGGACGATCCCCGCGTCTATACTTCTGACATGACCCTCTTCGGCAAGTTGTTCCCGGAAACCTTGTTTCCGCGCAAACTCTCGGCGGACGCCGAGCAGCGACTTCGCATTTCACAGGCGCGCGCGGAGGAAGCGTTGGTGCGCACGCATGTCGAAAACGCGCTCCTGTTCGTCGAGACGCTGGCGCCCGACGTCATCCTGCACGCCGGCGACATTGGCGACCTCGCGGTCCTCGAGGAGCTCGCCGAGCTCGCGCCGCTCCACGCCGTG
>JBEBIR010000855.1:0-1765 GCA_040080315.1 Gemmatimonas sp. | reverse complement strand
TGACGCAACCCGATTCATTCAGTGTCGAGCGGAAGATCAGCATCAATGCCGCGCCGGAGAAAGTGTTTGCCAACCTCAACGACTTCCATACCTGGGAAGCCTGGTCGCCGTGGGCGAAACTCGATCCGGCAATGACCACCTCGTATGGTGGTGCGGCGATCGGTGCAGGCGCGACCTATTCGTGGAAGGGCAACTCGGATGTTGGTGAAGGGCGTATGGAGATCACCCAATCGGTCCCGTCGACAAGCGTGACCATCAAATTGGATTTCCAGTCGCCATTCGAGAGTCATAACACGACGGTGTTCACGCTCGCGCCGAGCGCCAGCGGCACCGATGTCACTTGGACGATGACCGGACCGTCCCCATACATCACGAAGGTCATGACCAGCTTCGTGAGTATGGACCGGATGGTGGGTGGAGATTTCGAGAAGGGATTGCAGCAATTGAAGGCACTGTCGGAGAAGTAACGCCGTCTCCTGAGCGCGGATGCGCTACCTTTCCGTCATGCTTTGGCTCAAACACTTGTGACGGCACCCATCACGCTCGATGTACAGATCACCGTGCTCGAGCCGGATAAGACGCCCGCCGTTGGAATCCCACTCCGTGTGGTCCTTGGCGCGGCGTTGACGTGGCAGGCGGCAGACGAAGGTGTGCGCTTGGTCACCAACGACTCGGGCACTGGCCACCTGCAGGTGCCAGTGCTGCTTGACGAACGTCGGCACAAGATGCCGACCAATTTCTTCTCGAGTCTGGTGTCGTCCCGTGAGCGGACACGCCATTTGCAGATCGCCATCGAGATGGAGTGGGCGGGCCGGGCTTGGTTGACGGCCATCGACATCGATCACTTTGAAAGTGGGACCAGCACACAACTGGATCCGATGCGCGTGTTTGGTCGCGCCGCGAACGGCCGATTCACCGACGACATCCCGCTGCGAGAGGGCACGCGACACGCCCGCTTGCCAAAGGGAGTTGTCATGCCGGTGCCGGGGTTTGACTTGAGTGGCGTGACGCTCGATCCCGATCCGTCGGCCCCCGGTGCGACGCACTGGACGCTCCGCCTGATCCTCACGCGCTGGCCCGCACCAGTGCCACGCGACTAGCGACTACACGATCGGCAGTCCATCCACCGGATGGTCCGGCTGGTTGCGCATGTGATCCGCGAGTTCGCGGAGTCGCTGCCAGAGAAACGCGCGAGTGTCGTTTGGCATGCTGTGTTGTTCAAGCGCGTGCTGCATGCACCACAGCCACTCGTCGCGCTCGCGCACACCGATGACAAACGGCAGGTGTCGTTGCCGCAACCGCGGATGACCATACCGCTCGACGTACACGGGCGGACCGCCGCTCCATCCGGTGAGGTACAAGAACAGTTTTTCGCGGGACTGCGACAGGCTTGTCGCATGCAACGCCCGCACGTGTACGGCCTCGGGCGCGCTATCCATCAAGTCGTAAAAGCGATCAACCAGTTGGCGAACGCCCGTCTCGCCGCCGAGTATTTCGAAGTGACTGGGCATAGACTGAGTACTAAGTACTAAGTACTTAGTACTCAGTCAAACAGCAGTCCAGCATACACGGTCAGCGTGCCGTTTCTTACGCGCTGCTCGAGCGCGGGTCCGTCGTCCTTCGAGATGTTGGCAACGCCGATCCCATACCGCGCGCCGCCGGTGACACCAAGGCCGCCGATGTTGAGGTCAACGCCGGCGCCGACGATGGCGCCCCAATCGACGGTCGTGGGTTCGAAGAACACATCGCGCTTGCAGTCAGAGGA
>JBEBIR010000854.1:0-1768 GCA_040080315.1 Gemmatimonas sp. | reverse complement strand
CGCGCGAGGCACCCGCTTCGAGCAATAGACGTGCGTGCCCGCCCAGGCCGACGGTACAATCAACGAAAATACCGCCGCGTTCCGGCCGCAGGTGCTGCAGCACCTCGGCGGGCATGACCGGCACATGCGCGCTCATATGCCGAGCCCCGACAGTTTCTCGAAGTCGGCGTCGGAGAGCGGATCGGCCTCGAGTCGCGCCTGGAAGCGATCGTGGTTCCAGACGTCGAGGAACTCGATCTGCCCCAGCACGTCGACATCGCCAGCCATGGTCGCCGAATCGCGCAGACGCATGGGGATGAGGACGCGGTCCTGGGAGTCAAGCTCGGCAACTTGCCCGTAGAAGTTGACTCGATTGAGGAGGCGCTGTTTGGTGGGATCGGTGGATGGCAAGGCAGCGAGCTTCCGCTCGAGCTGGAGCCACACCGGCATGGGGTACAGGCGGACGTATTCACCAGTCAGGCTGGTGACGAACAGTTCTCGGCCGTATTGGCTCTCCAGCAAAGCCTTGAAGACGCTGGGGACCTTCAGGCGGCCCTTGTCGTCCACGCGTGCGGGCGCGCTGCCCCTAAACACGGCACACTACTCCATTTCCTCCCACAATCACCCACCCGAATACTAGAAGCGCCACCGCGAGCGTGTCAACCGCAAAAGTCGGTGTATCAGTGGGTTACGCCAAAGCTTCGCCCTCTCATCGCCTATCGTTCGTACAAGGTGTTTTTGGTCGTTTGGGCGTAAGTATCTCCGCGAGAGCAGTTTAGTCAACCTCTACAATATTGCTGATAGGTCGAGTGGCCAAACCGGCTCGCGTGGTTTTGCGATAGCATTCAAAGTTCTCCGACGTGCCTGATCTCGCATCGCAGACATCTGTACTGGTGCCGGCCTTCAACGAGGCGCAGGCCGTGGCCCGCGTCGTCGAAGCGATCCGTCGCCATGCGCCGTGGCGCGAGATTGTCGTCTTCGAGGACGGGTCGTCGGACGGGACCGGCGAGGAAGCCGCACGGGCAGGCGCCCGAGTCGTACGACATCCCTATAACAAGGGCAATGGCGCGGCGGTCAAGACCGGACTTCGCGCGGCATCTGGCAAGTTCGTGCTAATCCTGGACGCAGATGGTCAGCACCAACCGGAAGACGCACTTCGGCTGGTGAATCAACTCGACCGTTATGAACTCGTGGTCGGTGCGCGCACAGCCACCTCTCAGGCGTCATGGTCCCGGCGACTCGGTAACGCGATGCTCAATCGGATTGCAAGCTATCTCACAGGACACGACATCCCCGATCTGACTTCGGGCTTTCGCGCAGCACATCGGGAGTGCATGCTCGAGTTCGCGCACCTGTTCCCGAATGGATTTTCCACACCGACTACGTCTACCATGGCGTTTGTCCGCGCGGGTTACAGCGTGCGCTTCGAGCCGGTCGTCGCGCAGCAGCGACAGGGCACCTCGAAGATCCGGCTCGGCTCCGACGGTGCGCGCTTCGCACTGATCCTGTTGAAGGTCATCACCATCTTCAGTCCTCTGCGTCTGTTCGTGCCTCTCAGCGTCGCGATGTTCGGCACCGGTGCCCTCTACGCGGCGTGGACCATCGTCACGCAGTCGCATGTCACCAATTCATCTGTGCTGCTGATTCTCGCGAGCTTGATCATTCTGCTGATGGGACTGGTGTCCGAGCAGATCGCCGCCATGCGGGCCGAAGGGCGCCGCGTGTGACGACAAGGGCCCTGGTCATCATCCCGACCTACAACGAGCGGGCGAACCTGCCAGTCCTGGTC
>JBEBIR010000853.1:0-1771 GCA_040080315.1 Gemmatimonas sp. | reverse complement strand
GTGCGCCGCTATCTCACGCAAGGACAACTGCCGCCCGCCGACGCGGTGCGCATTGAAGAGTTGGTGAACTACTTCCCGTACCGGCTCGCTGAGCCGTCCGGTGACGCTCCCGTCGCGATTACCACAGAGGCCATGCCCGCGCCGTGGCAGCCGCGTCACCAACTGGTGCGCGTGGCCCTGCAGGCTCGTCGCATCGATATCGACAAGCTGCCACCCAGCAACCTGGTGTTTCTTGTTGATGTCTCGGGTTCGATGATGAGCCCGGACAAACTGCCGCTGGTCAAGCAGTCACTGCGCCTGCTGGTTGAACATCTGCGACCGCAGGATCGCGTGGCGCTGGTGGTGTACGCTGGCGCCGCCGGTCTGGTCCTTCCCAGCACGGCGGGCGATGAGAAGTCGCGCATTATGGAAGCCATCGACGCGCTTGAAGCCGGCGGGTCCACGGCGGGTGGCGCGGGACTTGAACTGGCGTATCGCACGGCGCGGGAACACTTCGAGCGTGGCGGCAACAATCGTGTCATCCTCGCGACCGACGGCGATTTCAATGTGGGTCCCAGCAGCGACGCCGCGATGGAGCGCCTGATCGAAGGGAAGCGCGCCGAGGGCACGTATCTCACCGTACTCGGGTTTGGCACCGGCAACTACCAGGACGCGAAGATGCAGAAGATCGCCAGGATCGGGAACGGCAACGCCGCCTACATTGACGATGTTGCCGAAGCGAACAAAGTGCTGGTGAAGGAGATGGGCGGCACGCTCGTCACGGTTGCCAACGATGTGAAGCTGCAGGTCGAGTTCAATCCGGCACGGGTGGCGGCGTATCGGCTGATCGGTTATGAAGACCGCATGCTGCGCGACGAAGACTTCAAGGACGACAAGAAGGATGCCGGTGATATGGGTGCCGGGCACTCGGTGACCGCGCTGTACGAAGTCGTTCCGGTTGGCGTGCGGGGCACCGTCACCGTTCGCGACAGTGACCCACTGCGATATACCCGCGATGAGGAGCGGGAGACGTCGGCGTCGGCCAGCGGCGACGAACTGCTGCACGTGAGTCTGCGCTACAAGCGGCCGGGCGAATCCACCAGCCGACTCATCACCAAGGCGGTGCGGACGAACGAGTCGCGCGAACGCGCCTCAGACGATTTCCGATTTGCGTCGGCCGTGGCGTCGTTCGGGATGTTGCTGCGCAACTCGGAGCACAAGGGCACTGCGACGGCGGCCAGCGTACTGACGTTGGCACGTGGGGCGGCAGACGATGGCGAGGATGGTTATCGCGCGGAGTTCATCGGTCTGGTGCAGCGCTGGCAGGAGGTGATGCGTCGCAGCCCAGTTCGCCCGGGATCGCGGGACCCGGAGCGGTAGCCGCTCGCCGCTCGCCCTTGACGAACGGCGCGAAAAGTCGAACCGTTCGGCATGACGCTCCCCGTTCAAGGGCACTGGAGTGCGCGCCTGCTGTTGATCACGTCGCTTGTTCTGGGCGCGACGACGGCAGGCGCGCAGGCGGTCACGCTCAGAGCGCCCGGTCCCAACACGCTCTCGGGTGTCGTGACCGACACGCTGGGAAACTTCATCGCCGAAGCGGATGTCTACATCACATCGCTCAAGCGCCGCGTTCGCACGCGGGCCGACGGGTCTTTCCTGTTTGAGAAGGTGAAACCGGGCACGTACGACGTCGGCGCGCGCATTCTCGGCTATGTCGCGCGATCGCATCGCGTGGTGGTAGGAGAGAGCGGTGGCGCAGTGGCCATCCGCATGATTCGCATTGGCTTCGCGC
>JBEBIR010000852.1:0-1772 GCA_040080315.1 Gemmatimonas sp. | reverse complement strand
GTTCGCGACGAAGACATCATCCCAGCCGTCCGCATTCAGGTCGTCGACACTCGGTCCCCACGGCCAGTATGTCTCGACACCCAGCGAGTCGGACACCTCGGCGAATGGGGTTCCAGGGCCGCGATTCGCGAAGAGCGCATTGCCGAACATCACACGAGCGCGACCGGTCGATAACATTCCATCCATGACGTGCGATGGATCGGTTTTTCGCGCCTTGCCGATCCAATCCGTCGGGTCGATCATGTCGATCATGTCAGAATGCATGTCGGTCACGTACAGATCGAGCCGACCGTCTCCGTTGTAGTCGAATGCCTTGACGCCCATCGCACCAAACGGCGTTTGCGGGAACCACTGCGTCGTGGCGTCGCGAAATCGCGTGCCGCCCACATTCTGCCAGAGGTGGTTCTCGCCTTGCATGTTGGGCAGGTACAGATCCGGGCGACCGTCATCGTCCACGTCAATGATGGTGGCATCCCCACTCCAACTCAGATCCACCAGCCCAGTGGCTTTGGATACATCCTCGAAGCGCAGCCCGCCGCGATTGCGGTACAGGATACTCGCCTCCGCTCGATCGGGGTACAGATGGCCCATGAAGGCATCATCGACACCGATATGGTATCCACCGCTGCCGGTATCGTTGCTGGTGTAGCGGCCAACGTTGGTCACGAACAGGTCCAGCAATCCGTCACCGTCGTAGTCGAAAAACAGCGCACCCGAGGAATGCCCGGAATATCCGACTCCCGCTTTCACGGTGACATTGGTAAACGTGCCGCCGCCACTGTTGTGGTACAGACGGTTCCCGTGGCGGACCGTCGTGACGAACAAATCCGGACGTCCGTCGTTGTCGATATCACCGAATGCACAGCCGACGCCAATCTGATCAACGCTGGACAGGCCGGCGGTCGTCGTGATGTTCGAGAACCTGCCGTTGCCTTCGTTCCGCCAGAGTTCGCTCGACCCCCGCTGGGACACGAAGAAGACGTCGGTTCGATCGTCGCCATCCACGTCGGCGGCGCACACGGCTGTGCCGTGATCGTAGTGCACCGCCTTGTAGGACTTTCCCGCGTCATCCACAATGCGATTGACGAACGTGATGCCGCTGGCCGCACGCTCGTCGCTGTACCGGAAGTCGTGCAGCGTCGCCGAGCGAGCGGCCATGGCGCGGTCCTGATCGGCGCGAGCCAGTAACCAGGGCGGTGTGCTATCCGACACCGATGTCGCGGGCGGATTCGCGGAATCCGCTGTCAGTTTCGACGGACGTTCTGATGGTCGGCACGCGGTCGCCACGATGATCGCGCACAGCGCGAACTGACCAGTAGTCACGCCGGACTATTGCGGAGGCCGACCGCCGCGCCCGCCTGGAGCGCCGCCGCCGCCTCGTCCCCCAAGCTTCTCACGAAGCATGGACTGCATTTCACGTTGATATTTTTCCATCAGTTCCTGAGCCGACTTCTGCTGCGACTCGTCAAGCGTCGGCAGGGCCGCCGTCGCCGCCTCATCGTAGCTCACTCGGATATCTCGCGCCACGCCACCGAGGGCCTCACCGGCGAGCAGCATGCGCACTTCGTCTTCCGGCGCCGGTGTGCCCGAGGTGCGAGGTCTTGCTTCCTTCTTGAGTGAGTCCAGCAACTTGAAGCGATCAGCGTTGAGTTCTTTCAATTTCGCATCCGATTCCTTGAACGTCGCCAGCTGCGCCTGGACCAGGCCGCTCTCCTCGGCGACTTCGGTCGGACTGTAGCCGCCTGACACATTGACGATCACGTCCGGAAATC
>JBEBIR010000851.1:0-1772 GCA_040080315.1 Gemmatimonas sp. | reverse complement strand
CGGGTCGTGGCCCCGCTGAGCCGGTGCAGGATGTTCTCGACCATGATGATCGCCGCATCGACCAGCAGGCCTACCGCGATCGCCAACCCGCCCAGGGTCATCGTGTTCAGTCCGACATCCAGCGGCCTCAGTAGGAGACCTGCCAACGCGATTGAGACTGGAATGGTCAACGTCACGACCAAGGCGGCGCGCACATTGCCCAGCAACACGAGAATCACGAGCACCACGAACACGCCGCCGAGCATGACCGCACGGCCCACGCCTCCCAATGCCGAATTCACGAGTTGCGACTGGTCGTATACCGTGCGCAGCTGCACGCCCTTAGGCAGCGCGCGTCGAATGTCCTCGATCGCCTGGCGTATTCCCGCTGCGACCTGTACGGTATCGGCCCCGAATTGCTTGATAACCCGGGCGCTGACGACCTCGCCCTTCAATCGGTGCGCGACCCCTCGCCGTACGGCCGCGGCCTCGCGGATATCGGCAACGTCTCCAAGAAGTACCGGAACATCTCCTCGAACGGTCACGACCGTGCGCCGTAGGTCATCGACCGTATGCGCACGGCCGAGAGCACGCACAGTCCACTCGATCGACCCCTGTGCGACGATGCCGCCGGACGCATTCAGGTTCGATTCTTCGACGGCGTGCATGACGTCGTCCAAGCTGACCCGCCGGGCAGACATGCGTTCGGGATCCAGCTGTACTTGAAACTGCCGCAGGTAGCCGCCGAGACGCTCGACCGCCGCGACTCCAGGAACGGCGACCAGGCGGTTATTGACCTCGAACTCGGCCAGATCGCGCAGCGTCATCAGGTCTGCGGCACCTGGCTCTGCTTCGAGCGTGAACTCGAAAATCTCGTTCAGTCGACCCGTCAGACTGGAGATGAGCGGAGGATCGGTGCCGGCGGGCAACTGCCCGCTCACCTGAGCCACCCTCTCGGCCACGAACTGTCGAGAGCGGTAATAGTCCGTGTTCGGGTCGAACTCGATCGTGACCTGAGCGACGCCGAGCTGGGAGTTGGACCGCACACGACGAACGTCGGGGAGACCTGCGAGGGCGACTTCAAGGGGAATGGCGATGGCGGTCTCGAGTTCTTCCGCTCCCATCGCCGCGTTCTGGGTGATCACATTGAACACGGGAGCGGAGAGATCGGGAAACACATCACGAGGCAGGTCCTGCAGCCAGAACGCTCCGATGACAAAACCCGCTGCGACCAGGAGCGCGGTCAGGAGAGGCGCGTGAAACGACCCGCGAATCAGCCGGCTAATCATGACGGGCCTCAGTGTTCATCGTGGCCACCTTCGCCCTTTTCAGCCTGAGCCTTGAGCAGAAATGCACCATCGACGACGATGTTCTCGCCGGCACGAAGGCCAGAGAGGACTTCCACTTCACCGCCGAGGTCGCGACCACGGCCGATGCGTCGAATCTCGAAATGGTTCGCGTCTTTGGGCAAGAACACACACCATTCGTTGCGAACACGTTGCACTGACGCGACGGGGATCGTCAGAATGGGTGCGCCGCTCGTGCCTACGGGCAAGGTCGCGGTCGCAGACATACCGGGGCGTAGGAGATTGCCGCTGTTCTTTACGTCAATTCTGACTGGGACCGTGCGGGACTCGCGTTCGACGTGACGCCCAACCATCGTCACCGTTCCGTTGAAGTCCTGTCCTGGGAGGGCGGGAAATGACAGCCGCGCGCTGACACCCTGCTGAATGCGAACCGCGTCGCGCTCGAACGCATGAACGGTCAGCCAGAGCGTCGAGAGGTTGCCGATG
>JBEBIR010000129.1:0-8254 GCA_040080315.1 Gemmatimonas sp. | reverse complement strand
AAGGGCGACCAGTTCAGTTGGATCGCCCGCGGTATTGGCGACGTGGACGGCGACAAGGTCAACGACATCGTCACGTCGGCCCCCACGTACGGGGCAAATGGACAGCCGACGGGTCCCGGTCGCGTGTATGTGTATTCGGGCCGAACAGGCAAGCTGGTGTGGATGCAGACGGGCTCCGCTGGTGAGAATTTGGGCCTGGGGCTTGAGGGCGCCGGTGATGTAAATGGTGACGGCGCGGGCGATGTGATTGCCGGAGCGCCGGGCAGCAACAAGGCGTATGTGTACTCCGGTCGAGATGGACACGTGCTGCACGCGCTTGCTGGCCGTGATTCCGCCGAACGTTTTGGCAGCAGTGCCGCGGGTGCTGGCGATGTGAATGGCGACGGCATGGCGGATGTGATCGTCGGCGCCCCGAGCAACAACGCCAAGGGCGCCGGTGCAGGACGTGCCTATCTGTTCTCGGGTAAGGACGGAGTGCTGCTGTTCACGCTTGACGGTGAGAAGGCTGGTGATGCATTCGGCAGTATCGTCGCGGGTGCAAAGACCGGACGCGGTACTCCGCTGCTAGTTGGTGCACCGGGTGCGGGCACCGCGCGCGCCGGCGGTTCTGCGCCCGGCCGCGTGTACGTGTACGACGCCACGACGCGCGCGGTGAAGTTCAGGATTGACGCGGAAGAAACCGGCGGTGCGTTGGGGGCGATGTTTACGTCGTTGGTTGGCGATGTGGATGGCGACGGCGTCCTTGATGTGTACGCCGCGGACTTTTCCGATGCATCGAAAGGCCCGTCCACGGGTCGAGTGTACGTGCGTGCCGGGTCGGATGGTCGACCATTCTTTACCTTGACCGGCGAGCAGGCCGGCGACGGTTTCGGTATTGGTTCAGCCGATATCGGCGACGTTAATGACGACGGATATGCCGATTTGCTGATTGGCGCGTGGCAGTATTCGCGCGTCGCCCAGTCGGGCGGCAAGGTCTATCTGTATTCCGGGAAGGACGGCACGGTGATGCGCACGATTACCGGACGCATACCCGGTGAAACGTTGGGATTCGACGCCACGGGAATTGGTGACGTGAACGGCGACGGGGTGATCGATCTGCTGATCACGTCCTCGTGGAGCAACGTGAAGGGGTTTCGCAGCGGACGGATGTGGGTGATCTCGGGGAAATAGCCTTGGGGGTGGCGAGGTCAGTTTTTCGGCGGCACGGCCGACGGATTTCTCTTCTACGTCATGCCCGACATTCAGGGAGTCGCGCAATGCGCCCGCGGGTTTGCGATTGTCGTTGGCAACCACCAACGGCAGTTCCGCGAGCGGCAGTTCCCCTAACCCGCTCAGCGCAAAAACGTTAGGTTCGCAGACGTGAGCGCCGAAGCCATTCGCGAACGACGCACCGCATCGAACCGGGCCATCGCCGCCCGCGATGCCGATGGCGTCGTGGCCTGCATGATGCCTGACGTCACGGTGTCCGTGGCCAATGGGCCTGTGCTGAATGGACGGGATGCGTCGCGCGCCGCATTCGCGGCGCAATTCGCGGAGCGCTCGTTCGTCGGCTATGTGCGTGATGCGGCTGACGTTGTACTCCATGGACCGCCAACACAAGCCACTGAACGCGGTCGCTGGATCGGTCGTTGGCGACACGGCAAGGTGGAGCAGGTGATGCAGGGGACGTATCTGGCCGAGTGGCGACTCACGGCACTGGGATGGTTCATCCAATCTGAAGTTTTTGTGCCGAGCCATGCCTGAGGGCCCAGCGAGCGAAATCCTGCGGCGAGGTCGCACGAAGAAAGGGCAGGCGGCATCTTTGCTGTGCCTACCACCATTGTCTCTCGGACCGGAGCACTGCACGCAGTGAAGCATGACACGAGCGATGTCGTCTCGCGACTCACCGTCGCGCTCGCTGACCGCTATCGCGTCGAGCGCGAACTCGGCGTCGGTGGTATGGCGACCGTGTACCTGGCGCACGACCTCAAGCACGATCGCGACGTGGCGATCAAGGTGCTTCATCCCGATCTCGGTGCGGCGCTCGGCGGCGAGCGGTTTCTCGGCGAGATACGCATCACTGCTCGGCTGCAGCATCCGCACATTCTGCCACTGCTCGACAGTGGCGACGCGAATGGCCTGCTGTTTTACGTTATGCCGTACGTTACCGGCGAGACGCTACGCACGCGGCTTGATCGCGAGAGACAGCTGCCGATTGACGACGCGGTGCAGATTGCGCGCGAGGTGGCAGATGCGCTGGGATGCGCGCACGGACTGGGCATCATTCATCGCGACATCAAGCCGGAGAACATCCTCCTTCAGAACGGCCATGCGCTTGTCGCGGACTTCGGCATCTCGCTCGCGATGCAAACGGCCGGCGGTGCGCGTCTGACGCAGACTGGGATATCGATTGGCACGCCGCACTACATGTCGCCTGAGCAGGCGATGGGCGAGCGCGCGATTGATGCGCGCAGCGATCTCTTCGCGCTGGGCGCAGTCACCTACGAGATGCTGCTCGGTGGTCCGCCGTTCGTCGGTCCGACGGCGCAGGCAATCGTGGCTAAGGTGATGACGGAGCGACCCAGCGCACCGCGGCAAACGCGCGATACGATTCCGGCTTACGTGGAGCACGCGGTTCTTAAAGCGCTGGCTAAACTACCGGCCGATCGGCACGCGTCCGCGCAAGCGTTTGCGGACGCCCTCGCGACCTCGTCGGCTGCGCGAGCGATTCCGGAGCGACACGCGCGCTCGGGGCAATCGAGACGTGTGCTCATGGCGATCGGCGTGCTCGCGGTGGGCGCAAGCATGTTCTTTCTTGGCCGCGCCCAGGGCGGTAGAGGTGCTGACGTTGCGCAGTTCGGGCGGGCCACGCAGATCACATGGGAATCCGGCCTGGAAGTCGAGCCGGCTCTCTCGCCGGACGGAAAGCTCATCACCTACGCCGTTGGAAACGGTACCCGATTCAAGATCTTCGTACGGCCCGTTGCCGAGGGCCGCGCCACGCCGCTCACCGATGACACCACCGCTGTCGAGACCCAGCCGCAATGGTCGCACGATGGAACGCGGATCCTCTACCTCAAAGATGGCTTGGTGTTCAGCGCGCCGGCCGGTGGCGGTGCGCCAAAGCAAGAGGTGCCAAGCCGCGGCGCCGACGTCGAGTCTGCCACGTGGTCACCCGACGAGCGGCGGATTGCATACGTGATTGATGATTCCGTGTTTGTGCGCGACGCCGACGGCAAGAGCTCGATGGTCGCCACAATGGTGCAACCCACCTTGTGCGCCTGGGGGCCGACGGATCTCGTTGCCTGTTCGGCCGGCAATCGCCTGTATCTCAAGGCGGGCATGAACTTCTCGAATGCCGCACCGAGCTGGATTGTGGTGATCAATGCGAACACCCGACAAGTCAGCACCATCACGGACAGTGTCTTTTCGAATCAGGCGCCGACGTGGTCAGCCGATCGGCGGAGCGTGATGTATGTCTCCAATCGGATGGGCATTCCCGATGTTTTCTCGGTGACCGTCAACGCAGACGGAACAGCGGAGGGCACGCCACGACGTCTTACGGTCGGGCTCAACGTCAGCTCGTTCACGTTTTCGGCGGATGGTTCGCGCATGGCGTACGCGGTCCTGACGACGTCCTCGAACGCCTGGTCTCAGCCCCTGATCCCGTCGGCGAGCGGCAATCGCGCGGGACCGGCGCAGCTGACATTCGGACAAGGCGTCATTGAGACTGCGACTCCGTCGTCCGACCTCCGGTGGCTGTACTACGACTCCGACGCGGCCGGCGACGCAGATATTTACCGAATGCGTCTTCCGGCGGGCGAGCCCGAACGACTGACCACGAATCGCGCTCCCGAGTTCGATCCGGACCCATCCCCTGATGGCCGCTTCGTCGCATTCCATTCGTTTCGAGACGGGTCACGCGAGATTTTCGTCATGCCACTGGACGGCGGTCCACTCGAACAAATCACGAAGACGCCGTATCAGGAAATGCACGCTGTCTGGTCGCGCGACGGGCAATCGCTGGCCTTTGCATCGCAGTCGCAGCCATTCGGCCTTTTTGTCTCGCGTCGTGGCGCCGATGGCCGCTGGACCACGCGAAAGTTGTTGGAGATCGGGAACTTTCAGGCGTGGTCACCAGACGGCCGAATGCTTTCCTTCGCGACGGAATTGAGCGGGCTAGGCGGACTGCGCGTTGTGTCGGTGGACGGCGGGAGGCCGCGCGCCCTGTATGACGAGATGGCACCCGGCGCGCCGAAGGCGGAAACGAGCGCCTGGAGCGATGACGGTCGTACGATCTACTTCAAGAGTCATGACAAACGCGGCGCATCGTCGATCTGGTCCGTGCCGGCGACGGGCGGAGTGCCTGTGAAAGTGACTGAGCTCGGCAACGATGCGCAGGCAGATCGGTTCTCGTTCAAGCTAGCGCGCGGGCGCCTGTACTACACTCACTATGATCGCCAGAGCAACGTCTGGGTGATGGATGTGAACCGGTGACCAACGCACCACGCACGCGCCTCGAGGTCGCACTCGCTGCCCGCTACCGTATCGCGCGCGAGCTTGGCGCGGGCGGCATGGCGACGGTCTATCTCGCGCACGATCTCAAGCATGATCGTGATGTGGCGATCAAGGTGTTGCATCCTGACTTGGGCGCCGCACTTGGTGGTGAACGGTTCCTCAGCGAGATCCGCACGACAGCGCGTTTGCAACACCCGCACATACTGCCGCTGCTGGACTCGGGAGATACAGGCGCGGAAAGACGGGAAACGGGCGACGGGAGACTGGAGACGTCCGGGTTGCTGTATTACGTGATGCCGTTGGTGACCGGGGAGACGTTGCGCGCGCGCCTGGAGCGTGAACAGCAGTTGCCAATTGGCGAGGCGGTGCGCATTGCCCGTGAAGTGGCGAGCGCTTTGGACTACGCGCATCGGCAAGGTGTCATTCATCGCGACATCAAGCCCGAGAACATTCTCCTGCACGATGGGCAGGCTATTGTTGCGGACTTCGGCATTGCGCTGGCGGTGCAGCAAGCGGGCGGTCAACGCATGACGCAGACCGGGCTTTCACTCGGCACGCCACAGTACATGTCGCCGGAGCAAGCGATGGGCGAGCGCGCGATTGATGCGCGCAGCGACATTTACTCGCTGGCGGCCGTGCTGTATGAGATGCTCACGGGTGATCCGCCGTTCACCGGGTCAAGTGTGCAAGCGGTGGTGGCCAAGGTGATGAACGCGAGCGTCGAGCGACCGACGTTGATTCGAAAGACGGTCACCCCTTCGCTCGAGACGGCGGTCTTGCGGGCGCTGGAGAAATTGCCGGCTGACCGGTTTGGCTCCGCAGCGGAGTTTGCTGCAGCGCTGGTGCAGGAATCCACTGGGGTCACCCCAACTACACGCGTGACCGCCGCCACGCGCTCGCCCCGTGGGATTTTGTTGGCAGGCGGCGTCCTGACGCTGCTGGCGGGTTCGGCGGCGGGTTGGTTTGCGCATGCTCGCACGAACAGTTCGCTCTCCGTGGTGGCAACGCGTCCGGTGCGCCTAACGCACGCCGGTCAGGTGGGATGCGCCGCCATCGCGCCGGGAGGAAAACATTTCGCACTCATCGTCGGCACCTTTTCCGATGAGACCAAATGCAGCGGCACGCTGGTGGTTCGCCCGCTGCCCACCGGTCCTGATCAGGTGATTGCCCGTGTGCAGGACGCGATGTACCTGCAGTGGAGCCCCGCCGGCGATGCGCTGGTGATGTCTGGTCGACCAGTTGAGCGACCGAATGGGGTGTGGCTCTTTCCGACGAAAGGTGGTGCCCCACGACAGCTCATGACCGGCCGAATGGATGCCGCCGGATTCGTCGACTCGGCACACGTCTATGCCGTGTTGACGGCCGACCACGCTGCCGACATCTCGAATTTGCGCGCACGGGTTCGCGTGCTCGATGCGCAGTCCGGTGCCACCACCGATTCAACGCTCCTGCCAGCGCCACTGGTCTTCGGGGCGTTTGCGTCAGTGTCTGGCCGCTGGTTCGTGTTTTCGTCCGGCGCTTCCGCGCAGCACTACGTGGTGTCGCGCGCCGGTGTCGTCGTCGACAGCATGTACGCGGATAACGCGACACCGTTCGCTTGGGTTGGCGACTCCGCTATCGTCTACCAGTGGCAGCCCGACTGGCGCCCCGGCGACCTCATGATTCGTCGCGTCGACGCTGCCAGTGGGCGGTTTGTCGGAGATGCCAACCTGCTCCTGGCAAGCTTGCCCGAAGTCCGATGCATCTCCGTGGATGCGGCGACGGGCCGAGTCTTGTGGGTCACGCGCGCCGTGACTGATGAATTGCATCTCATGTCGCTGCCGGCACCATCCAGCTCGCGCGTGTTGACGCGTTCCCTGAATGCGTTTCTTGGCAACCCAACGTTCTCGCCCGACGGTCGCCACGTTGCCTATACCAGGCAGGACGCGCTCGGTTCGAATGCCTACGCGATGGACTTGCCGGACGGCACGGAGGTGGCCCTGTCCAGCGACACGCTCGCCATGCCGAACGTGTCCTGGCCGAGTGCGAAGCATGTGCTTCGCCACAGCGTCGGCGGAGCGATGATTTCATTTGATGTGGCGTCGGGTCGCACGCGAAGTTATTCCGCGCCGCAGCGAGAACACTTCGCCGCTGCGTCGGCCAACAGCTGGCTGTTCCTTCGCGACGACGCAGTGATACCCATCTGGCGGGATTCACTGCTGCAAAACCCGCGTGCCATTCCCGATCCGCCGGGACTCAGCCAACCGGACGGCGGCGCGTTGTCTGCTGACGGCAGGCTCATGCTGCAATTGGGCATTACCGCGGACCGGCGCAACGCGTTTGCGGTCTACAACATGTCTACGGGCGCGTGGTCGCCCGTTATGCCGCTCGATACCATCAACCGTCGCGCGACGAACATCTCCTCCGACGGAACCGTGTACCTGACCCGTTTCAATGGACACACGGAGATCTGGGGCACGCGCGTTGGTGGCCCGCTCACCTTGTTGGCGACGCTACCAGTGCAGTGCTTCCAAGGCAGCGTGACGGTCAGTGACGACGGAGGGCGGGTGCTGTGCAACGTCACTCCGAGCTTGCCGGATGCCTGGATGATGGAGTTGCCCAAGGGGCGTCGCTGATGTGAGCGAACGTCACCGGCGCCTGACCCACCTCAACGAGAACGAATCAGGAAAACGCCACCTGAAAAAAGTGCGGCAGATCGACTACGAATGGCGTCTGCATTCCATCCGGCTGCCACTTGACTTCCTTGCTGAGAAGCTCGCCTGGATCGTCGCGACCTCGCCACCGAGAGACGTTGCGTGCGTCGGGATTGACGATCCAATACTCGCCCACGCCCTCACGCAGGTAGAGGTCGCGTTTCACCTGGTAGTCTAGCAGCGGATTGCTTGGCGACACCACCTCAACGGCGAGCAGTACGTCATGCAATTCGTATGGATAGGGCGGGCGCTTTCCGTCAATCTTGCGAATCACGAACACGTCGGGCTGCACGCGATTGCGACGGCGGTCGCCGCGTCGCACGTCTGAGGGTGAGACCATGACTTTGCCCACTTCGCTGCCCATGAGATAGTCGCGAAGAAGGGCGTAGAGTTCGCCCACAATGTCCTGATGTCCTTCTCCCGGGCCGGGCGTCACAAACAACACCCCATCGATGATCTCATAGCGCTGCCCGTCGTCAGGCAGTGCATCAAGCATCTCGACGGTCCATTCGTTGATGGTCGCTGGCATGCCCATAGGTTATTCCACTCGGCGCTGGGATGGCAAGTACGCATCGCACAGGATAGCCGTGATGCGTTGCCCCTTCGTCACCGAATCGTCGCGGGGTGGACGAAATTGTCGCCTCTCGCCAGCGCGGCGTCGTGCCTCACGGACTATTGTGGGGCTAGGGGCGAGAGACTCCCCGAGACTGGCGGGGTCAGTTGTTCGGCGCCAACTTCTTCGCGCCTCCCCTCAATCATTTGAGATTCCCTCTGGCAGACGTCCCCCACAGGCTCGCCGCTGCACTCGCCGACCGTTACCGCATCGAGCGTGAGCTCGGGCAGGGCGGGATGGCATCGGTTTATCTCGCCGAGGACCTGAAGCACGATCGCAAGGTGGCGATCAAGGTGCTCAAGTCGGAGCTCGCCGCCGTGCTCGGTGCCGAGCGGTTCGTGGTGGAGATCAAGACCACGGCGGCGATGAGTCATCCGCATATCCTGCCGCTTTTTGATAGCGGCACGGCCGACGGATTTCTCTTCTACGTCATGCCCTACATCCAGGGCGA
>JBEBIR010000850.1:0-1778 GCA_040080315.1 Gemmatimonas sp. | reverse complement strand
CTGCATGGCCGCGTCGTACTGACCGTTGATGGCGGCCATCAACAGCGGACTCGTATGGTCGCCGGCACTGGTTTGATTGACGTCGACGCCCGCGCCAATCAGCACGCGCACCGTTTGTTGGTGACCTTCGCGCACCGCCAACAGCAGTGCGGTGTGTCCGCCTTGGTGGCCAAGCAGTTCGTTGTAGCCAGGCGTGTCGTCATCGAGTCCTGACCCGCCCTGCGCGGCGAGTCGTGCTTCTTCCGCGCTGGTGGCCGCAGCGGCACTCGCCAACACGGTCGCGTTGGCCGCCTCACGCTCCACGTCGCGCGATGCCTTTACCGCCGCTTGCACCTGTCTGCTGTCCGGTTGCCAGTTGGGGTTCGTGGTCGCACCCTGCTGCTCGCGCAGTTGTGCCAGCACCGCGTTGCGCTTCTGCTTCGCCTGTCGATCCTGCGCGGCGCTCGCGACCGGATCGACCGTGCGCGCCGTACGTCGCCAGTCGGCGCCCTTCGTCAGCAGCAACTTGACCGCGTCGGCACGTCCACGTCCGGCCGCGACCATCAATGGCGTTTGTCCCCAGGCAGGTTCAGTGGCGTTGATCTCGGCGCCGGCCCGGAGTAACGCGCCAACAATGGCGGTGTCGCCACCCATCGCCGCGAGATGCAGCACCGTGACGCTATCACCAGTCATCACCCGCACGTCAGCATTGGCGCGCAGCAAGGCGCGCACCACACCGGCACTGGCGTTCTGCGCGGCGAGATGGAGCGGCGTCAGGGCCCCAATGCGCGTGGTCGCCGAAACGCGCGCGCGCGCCTGCAGTAACAGTTGCGCGAGCGTGGAGTCGCCACGATGGGCCGCCCAGTGCAGTGCGGTCATCCCATCCCCTTGCGCCGCGTTCACATCGGCCCCGCTACGCAGCAGGGCTCGCACGGCAGCGATATCGGCGCGCATGGCGGCATCGGCCACCGGCGCCACCGGCGCGTGCGGTCGCATCGGCGCATACGTGGCAGACACACTGCCGATGGTCACGGGCAATGCGACAAGCAGTGCGCTCAATCGACGACGCAGCGACGCGTGTGCAGTGATCAGCATGAAACGAATGCCTCGACGCGTCAGAAGGTGAAAGCGCCCGAACTGTCGCCAAACGACTGCACGTCATCCATGCCGAAACGATGCAACAGACTGAGCATCGCGTTCGCCATGGGCGTGCCATCGGGCGCTTTGAGATGCACGTTGCCCGCCAGCTTGTCGCGGACGCCGCTCAACACAATCAACGGGGCGCGCCGATGGTTGTGCGTGTTACCGTCGGCCATCGGCGACCCGTACACAATGGCCGTCTTCTCCAGCAGGGACTTCTCCCCATCCATCGTGGTGTTGAGCTTGTTCAGCAGATACGGCAGCAAGCTCACATGATATTTGTTGATCTGCGCGAACTCCTTCACGCGCGCCGGATTGTTCCCGTGGTGAGATGACGGATGGAAGCCCGTGGCGACGCCACTGTCCGGGAACACCCGTGATGACGCATCGCGACCCATCTTGAACGAGAACACCCGTGTCATGTCACTCTGCAGAGCAAGGACCTGCAGGTCAAACATGATCTTGACGTGCTCGTCGAACGAGTCCGGAACACCCGTGGGGCTTCCCGCGAGTTCCCGCTCCTCGCCGCTCTGATTGCGGGTCTCCACATGCTGAATGCGTCGCTCGATCTCCCGGATATTCTCGAGATACTGATCCATGCGCTCACGATCGGCCGTTCCCAACTCTCGCTTGAGCTGACCGACGCGCGTCGTGATCCA
>JBEBIR010000849.1:0-1779 GCA_040080315.1 Gemmatimonas sp. | reverse complement strand
ACGTCACCGGTGAGGAATTCTTCAGCACCTTGTACGCGATCACGGAGTCAGGGCTCGAGCCTGGTGTGATCTGGACCGGCGCCAACGACGGCCCCTTCCATGTGACTCGAGACAATGGCAAGACCTGGAAGAACGTCACGCCCAAAGATCTGGAGTGGGGAGGACGGGTCGCGTGGATCGAGGCGTCGCCGCATCGAAAGGGCTCGGCGTACTTCGCCGTGTATCGGTACCTGCTTGGTGACTACGCGCCGTACATCTATCGCACCGACGACTACGGCGCGTCATGGAAGAAGCTCACCGATGGCAAGAACGGCATTCCGTCCGACTGGCCCACGCGCGTGGTGCGAGAGGATCCAAGCCGCGAAGGATTGCTGTACGCTGGCACGGAGTTCGGCATGTTCGTGTCGTTCGACAATGGCGCCCACTGGCAAGCATTCCAGTTGAACCTGCCGAACGTGCCAATCAACGACATCAAGGTGCACAAGAAGGACCTGGTCGTCGCGACACAAGGGCGCGCGATGTGGATCATCGACAACCTGTCGGCGTTGCATCAGATCACGCCGCAGACGTCGACACAGTCGGTCACGTTGTTCAAGCCGCGCGACGGATTCCGCACGGCAACGGCGGCGGCGTATCTCGGTCCGCAGGTCGAGTACTATCTGCCGGTTGCGCCGCGGGACACGGTGCGGATGGAGATCCTTGATGCCGAGGGGAAGTCCGTGGCCAGTTACCGGAGCGACATGCCAGCGGCGCCCGCCGGTGGTGGTCGCGGCGGACGCGGCGGCGGTGGTGGCGGCGGTGATCCCGATGACCCCGACGCGGCGATGGCCGAGGGTCGTCCAGGTCGCGGCGGCGGTGGTGCGCCGTCGAACATCGTGTCCAAGAAGGCCGGTTTGAATCGCTTTGTGTGGGGCGTGCAGACTGCCGCAGGATTGGGCGCGCCTCCAGGGCAGTATCAGGCGAGACTCACGGCCGGGGGAACCACACAGACGGTGTCGTTCACCGTGTTGATTGATCCTCGGCTTGCGTCGGAAGGCGTGACCGTTGCGGATCTCAAGGAGCAGTTCGATCACAACACCCGGATGCGCGCACTCGTCGCCGATGCCAACGCGACGGTACAGCGTGCCCGTGCGGCGGAAACGCGGTTGCGAACGGCTACCGGCGCGGCGGCCGATACGCTTGCCAAGGTGAAGGCAGTGTCGGAGAAGCTGAACACGCAGCCAGTGCGCTACGGCAAGCCGGGACTGCAGGCGCACATCACGTACCTGTCGGGCATGACGGCGCGAGGGGACCAGAAAGTTGGTCGCGATGCGCTCGATCGGTATGCCGTGTTACGCAAGGAACTCGATGCGGCGATCACCGAGTTGAACAAGGCGCTGGGGGTTGGGAAGATACAATAACAGAGTACTGAGTACTGAGTACTTAGTACTTAGTTCTTAGTTGCTGCAGTACTGACGAGAACTGCTCGTACTGATCGGTCGCTACGAAATCGACACCGGCGGCAATGGCCGCGCGCCAGCGGGCGCGCGCGGCCGTGACCGTGCCGAAATTGTAACCTGCTGAGTATCCCCGATCCTGTGCGCGTGAGAATCCGTCCAGCGTGTAGAATCGAATCCAGAGTTGTTGCTCGTGAGCACGGCGCACCAGGGAGACCAGACGCGTCGAGTCGGCCGACGTCCATGCGCGCGCGCTGTTTTGCCCGCCTTCCTCGACGACACTCCACGGGAAGTTCACCCAACGCGCGAAGTTGTCGGCCGGCTGTGCGATGTGCTCCTGTGC
>JBEBIR010000848.1:0-1780 GCA_040080315.1 Gemmatimonas sp. | reverse complement strand
GTGCGAACATCTCACTGGCTGGCTACGATCACCTGATTCCACTCGACGAAGTCCTCGACGCCCACCGTCAGATCAGCGAAAACATGGCCCGCGAGCTACGCTGTACGGCGCTCGGCGGGTTGTCCATTTCTCCGACGTCGAAGGCCATCGAAGCGCGGCTCTGTGGGAACGGTGGCTGCTCACATTGCGGATAGCTTGAGACACACATGGTCATCAATCTGATTTCCTTGCTGCTGCTGTTCGCGACCGGCCACGCGCCACGCATCGACACCTACGCGCGCCAGCCGCTCGACGTCGAGCACTATCGCTTCGCGCTCACGCTCACCGACAGCACGGATCGCATTGCGGGAGAGGCGACGGTGCGCATGCGATTGCTGGCGCCCAACCTGACGACGGTGTGGCTCGATCTGGCCAACGTCAGCGCGGCGCGCCAGGGGCGAGGGATGACGGTGACGGCCGTCGCGCGGAACGGCACCGCACTGCGCTTCACGCATGCCGACGATCACCTCACGATGACGCTGGACAAGGCGTCGACGGCCGGCGAGACGATCGAACTGGTGGTGCGATATGCCGGCATTCCGGCTGACGGCATGCAGATCAAACCGAACAAGCATGGCGATCGCACGTTCTTCTCCGACGATTGGCCTGACAAGGCGCATCACTGGCTGCCGATGATCGACCACATCGGCGACAAGGCCACCATGGAAATGCACGTGGTGGCGCCGGCGCACTATCAGGTGATCTCCAACGGACGTCGCATCGAGGAAACGGACATCGCGGGCGGGATGCGTCGCACCGTGTGGCGCGAGTCGGTGCCGATTGCGCCATGGTTGTATGCGCTGGGGGTGGCCCGATTCGCTGTGCAGCACGTCGGCGACTACAACGGCGTGCCGCTCGAAACGTGGGTATTTGCACAGGACCGCGACGCGGGTTTCCACGACTTCGCCGTGCCCACAAAAGACGCAATGGCGTTTTACAGCGAGTTCGTAGGGCCGTATTCGTACGAAAAGCTGGCCAATGTGCAGTCCAACTCCGTGAGCGGCGGAATGGAGTCCGCGTCGGCCATTTTCTATTCAGCGGGTAGCGTGTCGGGCACGCGCCCGCTGCGATGGCGCAACGTGGTGATACACGAGATCGCGCATCAATGGTTTGGCAACGCTGTCACCGAGCGCGATTGGAACGACGTGTGGCTGAGCGAGGGATTCGCCACCTACTTTACCCTGTTGTTTATCGAGCACGCGTACGGCCGCGATGAGTTTGCCGATGGACTGCGCAGCTCACGCAAGACGGTGCTGGATTTCTATGCCAAGACGCCCGACTACCGCGTGGTCCATGAGAACCTGTCGGACATGTCGAAGGTGACGTCAAGCATGACCTATCAGAAGGGCAGCTGGACGTTGCATATGCTGCGCCAGCTCATGGGTGACGACAAGTTCTGGACCGGCATTCGCGAGTACTACGCGCGCTTCCAAAACCAGTCCGCCACGACCCAGGACTTCCGCTTGGCAATGGAGCGCGCCTCTGGTCTCGATCTGTCATCGTTCTTCCAGCAGTGGCTCTATCGGGGTGGCATCCCGACGATTGAGGGCACGTGGCAGTGGGATGCGAACGCGAAACAGCTCGTGGTGATGCTGACGCAGACACAGCCAGGCGAACCGTTTCGCCTTCCGGTGGAGATCGGGATCACGGTGGCCGGTGCGCGCGCGCGCACGGTCAAGCTTGAACTCACCGATCGGACTGGCCGCTTCACCGTTGCGGCCGATCAGGACCCGACGGCCGT
>JBEBIR010000128.1:0-8271 GCA_040080315.1 Gemmatimonas sp. | reverse complement strand
GTTGATACCCCACGTCTGCGGATCGTGCTGCGCATTGAAGCGAAGCGTCTTGAGCGGAATCTTCATTTCGATCGTCCAGCTCGAGTCCTGCTGCGTCACTTTGACGGTATGAATGCCGTCCCACGCCTCGACGATGTTGCGCGAATCGTTGAAGGTCTGCTCATCGCGCACGGCGCCCTTCGGGTTGACCAGGAACAGAAACGAATTGCGCTTATCGTGAAACGTGTCCAGCGCCACGCCGAAGATGTCGCTGTTGGTCGACACAAAGTCGCGTTCCAATCCCACCGTGATCGCCTTCTGCGGTGCGGGATCGTAGTTGATCGCGGCCACGTACAGGTGGTCGTCATCGTACAGCACCCGCACGTCGGTGCGAAACGTCGCCGGGAGCCCGGTTTCCGGCAGTTGCTGCACGAAGTTGGAGAGTACCGGTGCCAGCTCCCACGCCGGTTCATCGAGTCGGCCGTCCATCACGATCGGGCGAGTGGTGCGCGTCGCGTGCATCACCGGTCGAGCGACCGTCTCGGGGTTCACCGCTGAAGGGTTGGCCGCTGGCGACGCGGTTTGCGCGCCCGCGGGAGCGCTCCGCGAGGTGGCCCCGGCGAGGACGAGTGCGACGAGTATTCGGAGTGACCGCATGGCGCGAATACGCATGGCGCCGCCTGCGCGCTGCGGGTCTAGTGCCGCTTCAACCTTTGCGTCGGACGGCGGTGGTCATCGCTGGCGCGGTGGGCACCAGCATGGCCAGCGTCGTCTCGTGAAAGAACCGGGCGTGGCCCGCCGAGTGGTCCCTCCAGTGGTCGTGTGCCGGGCAGGGCGAACGATCGCTGCACACTGCCTTCCCCAACAAACAGCGTCGCCGTTCGCCGACCGGATCGAAGCCTTCAATCACCTCGGCCAGCGTGATGCGCTCCGGAGCTCTGGCCAATCGGAAGCCGCCCGTCTTTCCGCGCTGTGAGATCAACAATCCGTCCTTTGCCAGTTGGTGCAGGATCTTGGACAGATAGTTCGACGGAATGGCCAGCTGTGTGGCCAGCTCGCTGGCAATCACGGGTCCCCGTTCGCGATGCTCCGTCAGGTAGACGGCCGTTCTGAGTGCGTACTCAGCAGTCTGGTTCAGCATGAATGGTGAGCGAAGTGGCGTGAACGACGCGATCCGTGGCGAGGGCTATATCTTGACTTCTTCATGATAATACCATAATCTGGAGATGGAAGGGCGAATGACCCATCCGGCGCCGGCGCCAAGCCGGAACGTGATCACATTGGAGAGTTGCACGTGTCGACATCCTTTTTCGCGCTGAATCGCCAGCGCTGGCTTCCCCTCACTGTCCTGATTGCGGCGACGGCGGCTGGTTCGGCCTGCACGTCCACC
Source organism: Gemmatimonas sp. (assembly GCA_040080315.1). Lineage (GTDB taxonomy): Bacteria > Gemmatimonadota > Gemmatimonadetes > Gemmatimonadales > Gemmatimonadaceae > Gemmatimonas. The sequence continues at coordinate 6,902 of JBEBIR010000128.1, read as the reverse complement.
GATGCGTCGGGCAACCCGCTTGCGGATCGCCCCAGCGGCGCGATGCCGGTTGAGACCCTGACGGTCGCGTCGGCCCCGTCGGTGCCCAAGGCCATCGCGCGTCGGACACCTGCCAAAGTCATCATCAACCTTGAAACACGTGAAGTAAGAAGGCGCCTCGCGGACGGCGTCGAATATACGTTCTGGACGTTTGGGGGCACGGTACCCGGACCGATGCTCCGCGTGCGGTCGGGAGACGAGGTGGAATTTCACCTCAACAACCACCCCACCAGCAAGATGCCGCACAATATCGACCTGCATGCGGTCACGGGCCCAGGTGGCGGCGCCGCATCGTCGTTCACCGCACCGGGTCACAGCTCTCAGTTCACGTTCGCCGCGCTCAATCCGGGCCTGTACGTCTATCACTGCGCCACGGCACCGGTGGGAATGCACATCGCCAATGGCATGTACGGGCTGATCCTCGTCGAGCCAAAGGAAGGACTCTCGCTGGTGGATCGTGAGTTCTACGTATTTCAGAGCGAGTTCTATACCACCGGACGCTTCGGCGCCGCGGGCCTGCAGTCCTTCGACATGGACAAGGCGTTGCACGAAGATCCGGAGTACGTCGTGTTCAACGGATCCGTAGGGGCGCTGGTGGGTGACAATGCACTCAAGGCGAAGGTCGGAGAGACGGTCCGCATGTTTGTCGGCAATGGCGGCCCAAATCTGATTTCGAGCTTCCATGTCATTGGCGAGATTTTTGACAAAGTGTACACGGAAGGCGGCTCGCTGGCCAACCAACACAACGTGCAGACCACGTTGGTGCCCGCCGGCGGTTCAGCGGTCGTGGACATGAAACTCGACGTGCCAGGGACGTTCATCCTCGTCGACCACTCGATCTTCCGCGCGTTCAACAAAGGCGCGCTCGGCATGCTCACCGTGGAAGGTGCCGAGAACAAGACGATTTACTCTGGCAAGCAGAACGATGTGGTGTATCTCCCTGAGGGCGGTGCCATCCAAGCCATCGCGCCGGACGTGAGCGCGGCACCGGAGCGTGAGCTCCCGCGCGATCAGCTGCTCGCGCGTGGCAAGCAGGTGTTCACCGCCAACTGCGTCGCGTGCCATCAGCTCGAGGGCCAGGGCATTCCCGGTGCTTTCCCGCCGCTCGCCGGCAGCGACTTTCTGATGGCCAACAAAGAGCGCGCCATCGGTGTCGTGATGCACGGACTCTCTGGCGCAGTCACCGTCAACGGCAAGGCCTACAACGGCGTGATGCCCAGCCTGCAGTTGACTAACACCGATATTGCGGCGGTGCTCTCGTACGTGCGCACCTCGTTCGGCAATACGGCGGCGGATGTCGTTTCGCTCTCTGACGTGCAACGGGTTCGCGCGGCATCCGCGGCCAAGCACTAAGACGGCGGATACATGTTCAGCACACACACCGTTCGCGCGGTCGTGCTGTTGACCGCGCTGTTCGGCGGAATGGCCCCCGTCGTTCGCGCGCAGCGTGCGACGGGGGTGCCGTATCGCGTCATCGCCGCTGGACGCTATCGTCCGATATTTGCCGCTGGCACGTCTGATAGTGGTGTGGCCGTTGTCGCGTTCCGTTTGGCTGCGCTGCCGGTGACCAACGCCGACTTCCTGCGATTCGTGACGGTGAATCCCGAGTGGCGACGGTCGCAGGTGGCGCGCGTGGCGTCGGATTCGTCGTACTTGCGTCACTGGGCGGGCGACGTGTCGTTGGGTCCACAGGCGCCGCTGTCATCACCCGTGGTGAATGTGTCATGGTTTGCCGCCAGTGCCTACGCCAGTTGGGCGGGCGGGCGGTTGCCAACAACGGCCGAGTGGGAACTCGCCGCCAGTCGTTTTCGTCGCGCGTTGGGAGACAATCCCGAACTGCTGAACTCGCGGGTGCTCGCGTGGTACGGCGCGGCGACGCCATCAACGCTGCCCGCCGTTGGGCTTGGCATCATGAGCGACGATGGTGTGCGCGATCTGCACGGTTTGGTGTGGGAGTGGGTCGATGACTTCAATGCCGTTGTCACCAGCGGTGAATCACGCGGCGACAGCGGTCCCGATGCTGGACTGTTCTGCGCCGGCGGTGCCGCGCTGTCGGCCGACCCTTCCAACTATTCGGCGTTCATGCGCTATGCGCTGCGTGGAAGCCTGCGCGGCTCGTACACGCTGGCCACGCTTGGCTTTCGCGTGGCGCGCGACGCCGCACCTGTCACAACACGAAGGATTCCATGATGGCTCGCTCGACACGATGCCTGCCCGTGCTGACGGTGGCCGTGCTGCTTGGCGGCTTCACCGTGGCACGGCGCGCCGCCGCCCAGATACCTCCCGTTGCGTCGCCGCGCGCGGCGCTTCCCGACGCCTCGCTGTACAACCTCCGCGCATCATGGACATCGCATGAGGGACGCGCCATCGACCTGTCGAGTCTGCGCGGTGAGACCGTGGTGCTGGCGATGGTTTACACCACGTGCACGATGACCTGCCCGCTGATCACCAGCGAGATGCTCGCGGTGCAGCACGCCCTGCCCCCAGATCTTCGCGCGAAGGTGCGCTTCGTGCTTGCCTCGTTTGATCCGGCGCGTGACTCGGTGCCGGCGCTTCGCGCGCACGCCGTCAAGATGGCGCTCGACAATCGCTGGCTGGTGTTGCGAGCGCCAGCCGCCGACGTGCGACAGCTCGCCGTGCTGCTCGGCGTGCGGTATCGCCAACTGCCGGGCGGAGACTTCGATCATTCCAACATCATCAGTGTGCTCGACGCCGGCGGCGTGCTGCGATATCAGTCGCCGCAAATTCCCGCGGATCGTCCAGTGCTGATCCGTGCGGTTGTCGCCGCCGCTCGGTCTCCCCGCGAGTGACATCGCATCGGTCGCGACCTTCTGACTCTGTAGCCCGTGACTTCCAACTTCCGACTTCCGACTTTCTACTCTGTTCTCGCGTTCATACTCGTCGCCACCCCGGCGCACGCACAACAGACTTCAGTAGCCTCACCGCGTCCAGCGTATGACAATCTGCGCTTTCGCGAAGACTGGTCAACCGCCCATCACGGCGACGCCTTCGATCCTCTCAAGCGCGTGACGCTGAACGATGGTGGTTCAGTCTGGCTGTCACTGGGCGGTCACGCGCGAGTACGCGGTGAAGCGGTCCGGAATTTCCTCGGTGGCGGGTCCGGCACTCGTGACGACCACTTCGGACTTCTGCGCGCTCACCTGCACGCCGATCTCCGCGTTGGTACGCACGCCCGACTGTTTGTCGAAGGTCGACACAGTGTGGCGCGTGGCCGCGATCTTCCGGGTGGGACCCGCCTGATTGATCGCAATGATCTCGACTGGGGCAACGCATTTGCTGAAGTTGCAGGCTCTGTAATTGGACGGCATACCGCACTTCGGCTGGGCCGACAGGAGTTGTCACTCGGACGTGAGCGGATCGTGTCGCCGTTGGACTGGGCCAACGTCCGACGAATCTTCCAGGGAGCGACCGTGGAGTCGCGGCGTGGCGCGATGTCCGTGGGAGCGTTTGCCATGCACCCCGTAACCGTAATTCGCAGTCGCGCCGACGTGCCTGACACGCGCACGGTGTTCTGGGGTTCGACCGTGGCATGGCAGCAACCGAAAGGCCCGCGCGTCATGGAGGGAGCACTGTTGGTGAAAGAGGCAGATGCATCCAGCACGATAACGCGCGCGCGGCGGGCAACCGTCACCGCACGCGTGATCACGCCTGTGGGCATCACCGGCGTACTTCTCGAGATCGAGAGCGGTGCGCAACAGGTGCTCACTGGCAGCACCGTCACACACGCGTCGATGATCGCCAGCGATCTGACCTGGTCGCGTGCTGGCGGATGGGCACCGGCATTGTCGATTGGTGTCGATCGGGCCAGCGGAACTGGCGCGGGCGCGCCGGCGCAAAGCGGCACATGGGATCAGTTGTATCCGCTCGCGCACGCGTTCGCCGGACTCGCCGACGTGCTCGGGCGCCGTAATCTGCTCGAAGAACGCGTGGTGCTGCAGGTGTCGCCGCGTGCCGCGGTGCGTGTTCGCCTCGCGGCGCATGCTTTTCAGCGCGCGTCCACGTCAGACGCCATGTATGATCCGGCCGGCACCGTGGTGCGCGCGGCCGCCGCGGGAGCGTCCGACGCCATCGGTGCGGAATTCGATGCGACGGCGCAGTGGCGCATCGGTCGGCACGTGCGCCTCGACGGCGGCGCGGCGCGCTTCGCGCCCGGTCAGTTCATGCGTGACACGGGCGCGTCCCAACCGTACTCGTGGCTCTACACATCGCTGACCACCACGTTCTGAGACCCGCGACTCAGGGCACGGGCCGATTCATCGGCTTGATCTCATACTCCTTCGGTGGCTCCGCGCCCAACAGGTGCTTCACGAAGTAGTCCCACCGTCGGCGCATCATGTAGTTCGACATGGCGCCGTACCCATGCGCCTGATTCGGAAGCATGAGCAAGTCGAAGTCCTTGTTGGCCTTCATGAGCGCTTCGACGACGATCAACGTGTTGTACGGCGGCACATTGTTGTCCATCATGCCGTGCGCCAACAGCAAGTGCCCCTTGAGGTTCTTGGCAAACGTCTGGTTGGCTTCGATATCGTAGCTATCCGTGCCATCGGGCAGCTTCTCGAGCAACCCCTGATAGCGCTCGCCCCAGTCGTCCTCGTACAAGCGCTGATCGTGGTTGCCCGACTCCGCGATGCCCACTTTGAAGAAGTCGGGATATCGGAACATCGCGTCGGCCGTGATGAACCCTCCGCCCGAGTGCCCCCACATCGCCGCCTGGTCGATGTCGATGCCGGGATACTGTCTGGCGAGGTCCTTCATCCCGGCCACCTGATCGGGTACGGTATTGTCGCGACCCATCCGTCCGTAGTACGCATCGTGAAATGACTTCGAGCGACCCGGCGTGCCGCGTCCATCGATGGAGACCACGATGAATCCCAATTCGGCCAAGGCCTGCTTGTCACCGCGCGCGACCGAGAAGCCGCGTGCACCCACACTCCCGCTCTGCGGTCCGGGATACGCGTTGTTGATGATCGGGTATTTCTTGCTCGGATCGAAGTTCGCAGGGCGAAACATCATGCCATACAGGTCGGTGGTGCCGTCGGCGGACTTCACCTTGATGGGAATCGGCGCCTTCCATCCGGTGGCCAGCAAACGGGTGATATCCGCCTTTTCCAATGGCATCACCAACTTGCCGTTCGCGTCACGCAGCGTCACGACTGGCGGGACATCCGCCGACGAATACGTATCTATGAGATAGCGTCCACTTGGCGAGAGCTGCATGGAATGATCACCGACATCCGGTGTCAACGACGTCTGCGTCCTCCCGTCGAGTCCGATCTTGTAGAAATGGGCGAAATACGGATCCTGACCCTTCTCGCGCCCGTTGGCCGCGTAAAAGACCGCTCGGGTCTTTTCATCAATGCGCGCAATCTGGGTGACCGGTCCTTCACCGCTGGTGATCTTGTTCTTGAGTTTTCCCGTGGTGAGGTCGTACAGGTACAGTTGACCCCAGTCGTCACGTTGCGAATACCAGATGATCTCGCTGGTCGGCCAGAGCACGCGCCACCCCGTGCGCGCTTCGAAGTGCGTGGAAACCGTTTCGTCGAACAACGTGGTGACCGCCCCCGTCGTCGCGTCGGCGACACGGAAGATCGCGCTCTTGTGATCGCGTGACGTGGACACGAACGCGAGCCGCGAGCCGTCGGGGCTCCAGTTATAGTCGGCCATCGTGATGTTGTCGCCAATCGTGCCACGATGAAAATCGGGCGGCGTCTGCAGACGAATCACCTTGCTGGCATCCACATCGATGATCACGCGCGACAGCATCGCGACCACACTGTCGCCCGGCAGCGGATACTTCCACGACTTGAGTGTCGGATGACCCACCTTGGTGTCGACGAGATACATGTCGCCGACTTTGCGCTCGTCCTGCTGCTGCGTCGCAATCTTCTTCGAATCGGGCGACCAGAGCAGCATGGCCCGATCACTGCTGGCCCAACCGGCGTTGTCGGTGGCGTATCCGAAATTCGCTTCGCCGTCAGTCGTGAGACGGCGTTCCTGTCCCGTCGCGACATCACGCACCCATAGGTTCCAGTCGCGAATGAACGCGGCACGCTTCCCATCCGGTGACGTCACGGCGACGCCGGGGCCGCCAGCGCGACCACCACCACCGCCGCCGCGCCCGCCCCGTCCGCCCCCTGACGTGTCTATGGCAACCGGCACACCAGGACAGTTGGTTCTCGCCGCATCGCACACGACACGCGACTTCTTCGCCGGGTCGACCAACACCACCTGCGGACCGCTGGCGTCGGCCGTGCGATACCAGAATCGATCATCCGGAAGCCACGTGGCGGCCACCGCGCCACCAATAACCAGTCCGGTGAGACTTGGCGCCAACTGACTCGCTGCCCGATCGTAGTCAGCGGAGGTGACGACACGAGCAGGCTGCTGTGCAGTGAGTGGCGCGATGGCGACGACAAGCGCCAGCAGTGAGTGGACGATGCGATTCAATGGAGTCCCCTGAAAGGCCAACGACGGAGGCGGCGCAGTGGTTCGGTTCATGGCAGCGGACACGCGGCCGCTCGCAACATTCTACTACGGCGTCAGGTCGGCCCGATAGGCGATCGCGAATTCGAGGAACCGCGAGATGTCCACGATCGACGACGCGCGAAAGGCGATGGTGTGCGAGTCCACGCGCTCCGTGCCCGGCAGGTACGACATCATCTCGGCCGGGGTGTACGACTTGTAGGAAAGCTCCAGACGGAACGGTCCACGCGCGGGCTGTGGTCTGAATTCCTTGACGCGCAGCATCGCGGCCTTCGCCTTGGCACGAATCAGCGCTTGGGACGCCTCCGGTGTCATGACGGCCGCCGCGTGAAAGCTGATCGAACGTTTCACCACGGCGC
>JBEBIR010000847.1:0-1785 GCA_040080315.1 Gemmatimonas sp. | reverse complement strand
CCTCTACGACGACGGAAACAATCGGTCGCACATCCTCGGACCCGACGGTCGCTCGGTGCGCACGATCCTCGCCGACGTGCCCGGGCGCGGCGGTATCCGCGGCGTCGACGCGACCGGCGCCTTCCTGTACGGCATCCCGTCGTGGTCCGAGGGGTCGAAGGCGTTGCCGGATGATTCCGTGCGCATCGTGCGCTGGGATCCGCGCGCGCCGGGTGATGCACCGGTCGTCGCCATCGTGCAGGGAACGCGCTATCGCAAAGATCGCTCGCCGGCCCTGCAACCGCGCATGCCGATGGTCGGTTACGCGTCGCAGGACAGTTGGGCAGTCGTGCCGAACGGTGCGCTCGCGATTGTGCGCGCGACGCCGTATCACGTGGAATTTCGCGCACCCGGTCGCGCGCCGGTCGTGGGTCCGTCGTACACAACAACGACGCGTCTCGTCACGACGGGCGACAAGAAGCGTTTCATCCGCGAGTTCTCGGACGGGAGCGCGACGAGCGGCCGAGGCCCCAATGGAGGCCTCGGACACGCACCGAAGATCACCGACGCCGAGGTGGCGCGGATGGTGGGAACCGCCGAATGGGCCGAGCGCTTTCCGCCGTTCGATGCGTCTACGGTGCTGGCCGGGGCGGACGGTCGCGTGTGGGTGGGCGCGCCGCTCTTGCCCGGCGCATCGCCGCGCTACGATGTGTTCGACCAAACAGGGAAGCGCGTGATGCAGGTCGAGTTGCGCGCTGGTCGCCGCCTCGTACATGTGGGCGCACGCGGAGTGTACGCCGTGTTCGAAGACGCGGACGGCGTGCAAGTGCTCGAGCGATATCGACTGCCGTAGGCTGGAGGGTACGAGGGAGGAATAGCTCAGGTCTTGCGCCACATACTATGCTTTGATAGTATGCATCTGTAGTTACCCCCAACACCCGATCCGGCCCGTCCTAATGAAGCCGCCCTGGTTCTTCATTCTCCTCTCCGTCTCCTCGGCGCCGCGATACGGCACCGCTATTCAGGATGACGTGCGCGCATTGAGCGATGGAAACGTGCGACTCTGGCCGGCAACGCTGTACGGTTCGCTCGAAGAACTCGTCGAGCAGCGTTGGCTGGAAGTCGTCCCCGACGACGAGCGACCCGAGGGGATCTCCGGACGTGAGCGCTACTATCGCATCACGAGAACAGGCCGCGCAACGCTCAAGCGCGAGGCCGCGCGATTGGAGTCGCTCGCCAGCGTAGCCCGAACACGCCTTGCGCTGGGTGTGGCATGATGATGACGAGTGTCTATCGTTTGACCCTCAGATTGCTCCCAGTCGAGCTGCGGGACAAGCACGGATCTGCGATGGAGGCGTCGTTTGTGCGCGAGCTCGCGCAGGCTCGCGCGCACGGACGATTGTCCAGTGCGCTCGCGAGCACCGCGGGCGTGTGGGACGTGATAAAGCGCTCCGTCTACGAACGTGTTCGGCTGGCACCCAACTCTGCCAGCCCGATGCCGACAACTGCGCAGCTGCTGCGCCGCCTCGCCGCCTCGTTTGCCATCGCGTTCGTCGGGCTCACGGCGTTGCTGCTGCTCCAGTATGCGGGCAGACAGATCCCGGCGATGGATGCGCGAGGCGTGTTGGACAGCGCGCGACTCGTGTTGCTCGCCGTGCCGTTCACCGCTGCGATGACGATCCCGATGGCGGTATTTCTCGCGGTGCTCCACCGCGGCGTCGACGCGACCGGCGCCTTCCTGTACGGCATCCCGTCGTGGTCCGAGGGGTCGAAGGCGTTGCCGGATGATTCCGTGCGCATCGTGCG
>JBEBIR010000846.1:0-1790 GCA_040080315.1 Gemmatimonas sp. | reverse complement strand
ACAACCGTGTTGGCGGGGCCAACGACACTGAGGCTGGGATCGGCGAGTGGGTTTGGCACACCAAACTGGGCCAGGGTTGGCCCGATGCCGCGAATGAGCAATTTTTTTGGCACCGGACCGCTCACGACGAAACCTGCGATGCCGACGCTGGCCCCGCTGCCGGCCGTAAGCCGGGACGACAGATTGACAAGCCGGGCGGACCCGTGATCGAGCTCATAAACTTCGACCAAGCCGACGCCGCTCGCATCGCCGACTCCTGACAATTGCACGGTGTAGGCCCCGGAATTTACGGTTGTCACCAGCGCGGCATCGACGCTGCCCGCATTCAACGCGAAGGCACCCACCTCCGCGAAGGCGGCCGTGGTGGCGTTGCTGTTGCCCGAGCCCCAGTCGTCGTTTTCCGCGAGCGTGGCGCCGTTGGCGTCGAACAGGGTGAGCTTCGGGTTGGCGAGAGAGCCGGGCACGCCAAACGAGGCGAGACCGGGCCCAATTCCACGCAACAGCACGGTCTTTGCGCCCGGGCCTGACACGGCAAACCCGGCGATGAGGATTTCATTTCCCGGGTTGATGGAGCCGCGGGTGGCAAGATTGGAAAGCCGCGAGGATTCGGCGACGCTGGGAGTCGTTGGGACGGCGGTGAGGGTCATCGCCGCCTCGTCGGCGGTGGTGATCACGCCGCGCTTGTAGAGGGCGACGACGTTCGGGTAGGCGATTCCCGCGTTGGTGGCTCCGACATATTCCCGCAGCGTGTCGCCCGTCGCGGTGCCGTTGTCAATTTGCGGCGCGATCAGGGTCGCTAGCACCCGGTCGGAGTTGTGGAATTCGATGGTCCCTTTGCCGATTACGGCGTTGCGGATCGCGCCGTGCCCGAACTGCGCGACGTTGGTGGCGTTGTAGAACCGGAGAAGGATGCTCTGATCCTCCCAGTTGGGTTCGCCGCTGAATTCGCTCTTCACAGCATAGATGCGGATGTTGCTGGCGTTGGTGAACTGGACGTAGGCCTCGCAACCCGCAGGGTGCTCCGGATTCAGGCCGTAGAACCACAACGGCTCGGTCGTGCCTTCGACTTTGAGAATGTGGAAAGCGGGATGTTGCGATGTGAAGTTTTTTCTGGACCCGGTGGAATACCACCGGCCGCCGCCGGCGTTCCGGACTTTGATGAGGCTATGGGGATTGGTGGGCCGGCGATTGATCGGTGTCGTCAACGCCGGCTCACGGTAGATTTGTCCCATGTGGACCATGGAGTTGCGGCCCGCCTGCCAGTCCAGCGCCACGAACCAGTCGTTGGCCAGGTCCGTGGCGTCCACGCCGATGCTCAGCTCGCCCAGATACGTGGTGGCGGTGGCGTCGTTGACCGTGGTGATCATCGCCGTCTCGTTCGTTGGGTTCCAACTGGGCTGGACCTCGATGCGCGTCAGGTTCCGGTCGGCTCCGAACAGAATCGTGTCTTTGCGGAGAGTGATCGTGCGGTCTAGGAAATAGATGCCCTTGCGAAGGAAAATCTTCCGGTGGCTGTCGATGACAGACTGCAATGCCACGCTCGACACATTTCCCGGCGCGATGCCCAAAGTGAAAGCGTCGACGGCATCGGCGTCATCCACCGACGGCAGCACCGTCCAGACGTGGCGGGTGAGGAGGTCGGCGGGCGGCGGCGCGGCGTCGTTGGTGATAGAGGAAACCGCGCCATTGTTCAGGGGCGCCGGAGCTCTGGTCGCGGTGCCGTCAATCAGCGTCCAGGAAGTTTTCCCATCCGCATCTACGGCGGCCGGGCTGCAATAGCCGTATTCTTC
>JBEBIR010000845.1:0-1790 GCA_040080315.1 Gemmatimonas sp. | reverse complement strand
GTGGTGTTCCCGCGTCGCCATCGCGCGCTGCAGGAGCGCATTGCCCGCGAGGGGCTGCTGCTGAGCGAATTGGCGCCCGGCGTACCAGGACACGGCGGCACCTTTCCGCGTCGGAACCGGATCATCGCCGCACTGGCCGATATCACGATCGTGGTGGAGGCCGGCGAGGGCAGCGGCGCGCTCATTACGGCGGACTATGCGCACACGCTTGATCGTCGCATCGCCTGTGTGCCAAACGCTATTGACGTGCCGTCCTCGCGCGGGAGCAATGCACTGTTGAAGGCGTATGCCGAGCCCATTCTCTCGCCAGAGGATGTCCTCGAAATGTTGGAGTTGCGTGCCGCGCCGACACCCGCACCACTGCTGGATGGCGATGCAGCCGCGTGTTGGGACGCGATCCTCCGCGGCGCCACGGACCTCCAAGCAATGGCGCGCGGTGCCGACCTGACAACGCGGGCGGCCGCCAGCGCATTGACGGCGCTCGAACTGGAGGGATTGGTGCACGTCGAAGCATCCGGCCGCATTCGTTCGGCGATTGCGACGGCTCGATATCACGCGCAATCGGCTGCGCGCGCGTGAGCGGTACCAGCGACGCGTCGTATCGGCACCTCTACGTACACGTCCCGTTCTGCGCGCGTCGTTGCAGCTACTGCGATTTTTCGATTGCGGTGCGTCGTCAGGTCCCGGTGGACGCGTTCGTTCAGGCGATCGCCGCGGAACTGATGTTGCCGCAACCTGGTGTTGCTATCCACGCACTCGACACGCTCTACCTCGGTGGCGGCACGCCATCGCTGCTGGGAGCCGACGGCGTCCACCGTCTGTTGGACACGATCCGCCGAACGACCCCGCTGGCGGCGTCGGCGGAGGTCACACTGGAAGCGAATCCCGAGGACATCACGACCGACGCGGTGCGCGCCTGGCGAGACGCCGGTATCACTCGCCTGTCCATCGGTGTGCAGAGTTTTGACGATGCGGTGTTGCAATGGATGCATCGTGTGCACGATGCGGCATCGGCCGAACGCGCGGTGCATATCGCGCGCGATGGCGGACTGGGGGCCTTCTCGCTGGATCTGATCTTCGCGGTTCCCGAGCTCCTGTCGCGCGACTGGGCGCGCGATCTCGATGCGGTGCTGTCACTCGACCCGGACCACGTGTCGCTGTACGGCCTGACCATCGAACCGCACACGCCGCTGGGGCGCCAACGCGCGCGTGGTGCCTCGGTCGACGCGTCAGAAGATCGCTACGCCGTGGAGTTCCTCGAGGCGCACGAGCGGCTGGCCTCGGCCGGCTTCGAGCACTACGAAGTCTCCAACTTTGCGCGTCCGGGGCGTCGCGCGATTCACAATTCGGCATACTGGTCGGGCGCCCCGTACCGCGGGGTCGGCCCAAGCGCGCACGGATTCGACGGCCTCGAGCGACGATGGAACATCTCGGCGTACGCTGCCTGGGAAAAGGCGACAGGGGCGGGAACGGATCCCGTTGAGGGCCGCGAACTGCTCACGGAGGCGAATCGGGAGGCCGAACGAGTCTACCTGGGACTCCGAACGCGCGACGGCCTTCAACTTCGAGCGACCGAAGTCAAGACCGCGAGCGTGTGGGTCGCGGCCGGGTGGATGGAATGGGTTGGAAGTGCCTCAGAGCGTCACGTTCGGTGTACGCCACAGGGGTGGCTTCGACTCGATCGCCTCGCTGGCGACTTGACAGCACTCCCAAGTCATTCATAGCGTTCGACTTATGGCGCACTCAGGGGAGCTCTCAGAGCGGGAACGACAAGTCCTCGAAGCGGTGAT
>JBEBIR010000127.1:0-8313 GCA_040080315.1 Gemmatimonas sp. | reverse complement strand
GGGCCTTCGCGCCCTGTGCATCGGATTTCGCGAGCAGGCGCGAGTAGACGGGTACGAACGACGCCGACAGGGTGCCTTCGCCCAAGAGATTTCGGACGGCGTTTGGAATCCGGAACGCGGTATTGTACGCGTCGGCGAACGGGCTGTTGCCGAAGTACCGCGCGAACAGCGTCACCCGCACCAATCCGAGAATGCGACTGATCAGGATTCCCGCGAACACCGCCCCGGCGCCGCGCGAACCGGACGGGTCCGCTGACGTGTCAGTCGCCTTCGACAATCCGCTCGGCATACGCGTGCGCATCGAGTCGCATCGCATCGAATATGGCGGGGCCGAAGCGCGCGAGCATGGGGACCAGATTGAGTTGGCGTTCCGGTGACGCTCCGCCGGGGCGCAGTGCGGATCGCACGTAGGCCACCTCGCGCATCAACGCCCCTTCGCGTCGCTTCACACCGGCGGTCACGCGTCGTTCAAAGCGATCGAGCCGCAGCAGCAAGTCCTTCGAGAGTCCGGATACCACTTCTGGTGACACGACCGGCTCCGCCCGCGTTACCGCCTCGCGAACCGCGCGGACCTGCGTCTCCACGGCAACGCGCAGTCGCTCCAGCGCATCCTGCACTTCCGGTTCCACGGCGTGACGCGCCACATGCGTCTCTGCCGCATGGGGATCACGCAACGCGGCATCGTCGAGGCCCAGCTCCTCGCGCAAGCGCTCGGCGCGTCGTTCGATGATTTCAGCGGACCAGCGCGGCACCGCGAGTGGTACCGCGAGACCCAGCACCTCGGCAATCGGCGCGACCTGCGCGAAATACGCGTATTCTCCCGGTCCGGCATGATAGCCAAGCGTGGGGAGCAGCGCACGCTCGATGATGGGACGCAGCAGCACATTGGCACCCAGCGTGCCGATCTCGGCCTCCCGCACAATACGCGGCGCATCAGCGACCGGCACGCGCGCCCGCACGCGATCACGTTCACGCCCCGATGGACCGGTTTGCGTGCGAAACACGAGCGACAGGTCATCGAGCACATCAACCTGAGGCGCAAAACCGGCCGCGACGATCTCACGAGTGCGGGTGGCAAGCGCGTCGGTGACAGCAGTCGCCTGTTGCAACGCGCGTCGCAGGAATGGATCGGCGCTGGTACGCAACGCCGCATGCGACGCATCAAGGACGGCGATACCCAACGGCTCCAGCATGGCACGAAGCAGCTGCACATAGGCGGAGCCGATGGTCGCGTGCGGCACATAGGCCTGCTCGATGATTCGCAACACCCTATCGTGTGCGGCCGAGCCACTCGCGAGTCGCAACGCGTGGAGTGCCGCGTCCATTGTGCCGAGCGGCACATCGCACATGGCCACGCCGTCGGTGGCCGGACCTTCCAGCGACAGCGTCTCCAATCCGCGCGAGGTCGAGAGGTGTGTCACCGCGGCTTCAATCCAATCCGCGTCGTCGGTGGCGGCCCAGAACACCGGCGCGACGGGCACGCCGGTCGACGATTCCAGCACGTCGGCCATCGCCAGCGCGCTGAGTGCCTTGCTCCAGGTGTACGCCGGTCCACCAAACAACCCCGGTTGCTGACCGGTGGTCACGACGACGCCCTGGGTGGCCGCGCGTCCGAGCCGCTCGGCGGCGCGGCCGGTAGCGGCGATGGCCGGCGCCAACGGCGTCAACCAGTCGTGCCCCCGCGCCTGGTCGCGCACCCGTTGCACATGCGCGTGCCATGCATCGCGCGTCTGTGGTCGCGGCGCCAGCCAGCGATGCAACATGGGATCGTGTTGCAGTGCTTGCGACAGCGGCGTACCACCGAGCGAAACACGGCGCATGAACCACCCGTCCACGCGCGCCGACTCATCAGTCCCTGTCACGTCGTCGATCGCTGGCATCATTTGTGATACGGTTCACCGCGCGCAATGGTCCCGGCGCGATAGAGCTGTTCGGACAGCACGAGTCGGGCGAGCTCGTGCGGCAAGGTCCACGGCGCCAGTGATAAGCGACGCATGGCGCGCGCGCGTATCGGCGTACCAAGTCCATAGGCGCCTCCAATCACGAACGCCACGCTCTGTGCGCGATCGCGCAGCGCCGACAACCACTGCGCGAACGCCTCGGAATCCATGGCGTCTCCGCCGGGATCGCAGGCCACGACCCGCGCATCTGGTGCCAGACGTTCCAGCAGGCGTTCGGACTCGCGCGCTCGCACATGGTCAGCGGTCGCACCACGAGCAGATTCCTCCTTGACCTCGATGACATCCAGCGGCCAGTAGCGCGCGGCTCGCGATTCGTAGTCCTGAATGGCCGCGGCCAGCCCCGCATGGCGAGGCCGGCCGACGGCGAGCAGCGACACGCGCACCCGGTGAGCGAATCAGGCGTAGATGCCGCGCAACCGGTGCACCGTCGCGACGCGACTGATCGACAACATGTATGCCGCCGTCCGCATGTTCACGCGGTGCTGCTTGGACATCTGCAGCACTTCCTGAAAGCTGCGTGTCATGATCCCGGCCAGGCGCTCGTTCACATCGGCCTCCGACCAGAAGTAGCCCATGCGATCCTGCACCCATTCGAAATACGACACCGTCACGCCACCGGCGTTGGCCAGAATGTCGGGCACCACAAATACGCCCTTTTCGTCGAGAATCGGATCGGCGGCCGCCGTCGTCGGTCCATTGGCCCCTTCGCAAATCATGCGCGCGCGAATCTTCGGTGCGTTCTTCGTGGTGATCACATTCTCCAGTGCGGCCGGCACGAGCACATCCACGTCGAGCGTGAGCAACTCTTCAGCGCCAATCGCTTCGGCTCCCGTGAAGCCTTCGAGCGATCGGTGTTTCTGGACGTACGCCACCGCCACGTCGACATCGATGCCTTTGGCGCTATAGAACGCGCCATTCCGGTCACTGATCGCGACAATCCGGCATCCCTCCCGGGCCATAAGCTGCGCCGTAATGGACCCGACGTTGCCGAAGCCCTGCACCGCCACCGTCGCGCCTTCCATCTTGAGACCGAGGTGATTGAGCGCCTCACGCGTGCACAGCATCACGCCCCGACCCGTGGCCTCGCGACGCCCCAGTGATCCGCCCATCTCGACGGGCTTGCCCGTCACGACCGCGTTTTCCGTACGCCCGACGTGCATGGAGTACGTATCCATGACCCACGCCATAACGCGCTCGTTGGTGTTGACATCCGGCGCAGGGACATCGGTGTCGGGACCCAGTAGCGAGATGATCCCTTTCGTATATCGGCGCGTGACGCGTTCCAGCTCTCCCACGCTCATGCTGAGGGGGTCGCACACCACGCCACCCTTGGCACCGCCGAACGGCAGATTCACCACCGCACATTTCCACGTCATCCACGCCGCCAGCGCCTTGACCTCTTCCAGCGTGACCCGCATGTCGAATCGAATACCACCCTTGGCCGGGCCGCGCGACGTGTTGTACAGCACGCGATAGCCGGTGAACACTTCGACGTCGCCGTTGTCCATTGTCACCGGGACCGACACAATCAACTGCTTTTCGGGATTGCGCAGAATCTTGTAAATCCCGGGCTCAAGGTCGAGCAGTTCTGCTGCCCGATCGAAGCGGGACATCATTCCCTCGAACGGATTCTCCTCGTTGAGAAATATGTCTTTGTCTGGACGAACGATGCTGTCCGTCGGGAGCCGGAGTAGGTCGATAGCCATTTCGACTGTCTTTTTTGGGCCGGACTCAGCCGGCAGTGAGAGTGGTGGCTGCGCGCGCCGCCAGAAGCCGAGCCAATGCCTGGTCCAATGCTTCGACGCCTCGATCAACCACAACCGATTGCGAAAGATACCAGAGGGGCGGCGCTTCGCGAGGCCAGACCGGCCCGAGCTTGACCGCGTCCTTCAGTGTGCAGATCACTCCCGACGAGCCTGACGCGTCGGTCGCAATTGCGGTTGCCTCAGCGGCGCTGTACGTGTGGTGATCGGCAAACCGCCAGCACTTTCGCAGAGCGGCACCGAGACCGCGCAGCTGTGTCTCGAACGCGGCCGGATCGCCGATGGCGCTGACGACGCTGACCTCGCGTGCCGCCAGCCACTCCGGACCGTGACTCAGCAGGTCGCGCTTCGGACGCTGCGAGCCGGCAGGGCTCGCCGTGAGTGCAAGCGCCAAATGGAGTCGTCCTGGTACGAGGCGCGCCACGGCGATGGGCACGCCCGGTGCCGCGCGGCGTACTGCGACCACGACGTCGTCGATCCGGGCAGATGTCGCGGCCTTGACCGTGACCACGACCACGTGCGCGCGACGCAGCGACGCCAGCGGTTCCCGAAATGGTCCGGCTGGCAACAGGCGCACGGCACCAGTCCAACTATCGGCACTGACCAACACCACGTCGGCTACCCGGGCGGCGCGTCGATGCTGAAACGCGTCATCAAGCACGACACAGTCGGCCCCCCGCGTGCGCGCCACGAGAATACCTGCCACGCGATCGGGTGAGTTGATAACCGATACGCCGGGATTCAGCACCCCGTGCACACGCCATTCGTCATCACCCACGCCCCGCATCACGATGGAAGGATGCGCGCCACGCGATCGCAGGTGTTGCACACACCAGGCAGCGAACGGTGTCTTGCCGGTGCCGCCAACAGTCAGATTGCCAACCGAAAGTGCCGGCAACGTGGCCGACGCGGCAGGCGCTCGGTCGTAGCCCGCGTTGCGTCGCGCAACCACCGCGCCAAACGCCCAGGCGACCGGCGCAAGCAGCGCACGTGCCACGCGAGCGACCGGCGCCTCTCGCTGCCAGATGAACGCCACGACCGCCGACGAGTCCATGTCTATCGGCGCTCCTGCGCCAACGTCGCGGCGCGGGCCACTGTCGCGTGTAATGTCGCCGCAAACTCGTCAGTCCGTGTTGAGACCGCACGCACGTCGTCGCCGGTGACGGGAATCGGTGCGCCATAGTACACAGTGACGCGGGCAAAGGGTTTGGGAATCTCGAACTGATCCCAACTGCCCAATCGCCACACGCGATCGACATGCACGCCGATGGGGACGATGGCACACTGCGCCCGGTAGGCAACGATCAACGCGCCGGGGGCAAAGCTATGACGCGGGCCGCGCGGGCCATCGGGGGTGACCGCTACATCCTCACCGGCGCGCAATACCCGCACCGCTTCAAGCAGCGCCCGTGCTCCGCCGCGCGAGGACGATCCGCGAATGCTGCCAATGCCGAGTCGCGCCACGACATCGGCGATCATTCCCCCGTCACGATGCTCGCTGATCATCGCGCGAGCCGTCTGTCGATGCGCCCATGCCGCCATCAGTATCTGTCCATGCCAAAACGTCCATACAACACGCGCGTCCTCCGCGCGACGCGCCAACAGCTCGTGACGGCCATGGGCCCGCACACGCCAGGTGCTGCCGAGTGCGAACACCAGCCATCCCGCAAGCCAGCGGAGCACCCGCGTCCGGATATCAAGCGGAGCGGCCCCCGCGTCGGCCGCGAGCGTGATACGCGCTTCGCGTGCAGGTGAAGCGGTCACCGCGCCGGTCGTCTCCATGACCTCCTTCACGACGTGCTCACGTCGCCATCGCTAACGCCATCGCTGCCACCCGGTCCGACGCCCCCGGCGTGCCAAGTCTGCCACGCACCTCGGCGAGACCCGCATGCGCGGCGATCGACCCCGCGCTCGCCGTGTCAAGCAGCGGCTCCAGTGCGTCGGCCACCACGTGTGGCACGAACGCGTGTTGAACGAATTCGCGCGACACTTCGCGACCAGCGACCACATTGACGAGACCGATGTGCGGAATCTTTACCAGCCGACGCGCAATGGCATACGTGATGGCACTCGTGCGGTAGCCGATGACATGTGGCAGATCGGCAACTGCCGCTTCGAGCGTTGTGGTGCCGCTCTTGAGCAGGCCCGCGGTAGCGGCCCGCAACACCGTGAACGAATCGCCGCGCACCATCGGAAACGGACACGCGGACGAATCGATGTGCACCGTCGGCGCCACACTCACCACGACCTGCAGGCCGGGCCGTCGTCGCTGCAGTTCCCGTGCGGTCTCCACAAATGGCTGGAGATGTCGCGCCAGTTCCGCGCGTCGACTGCCGGGAAAGACCGCCAGCACCTCACCCTCAGCCGACAGCCCAAGCGCCGCGCGCGCATCGCGCGCCGTCGGAAGGGCGCGAGCGCGATCGAGCAGCGGATGACCGACGAACGTCGCATCGATACCGTGCTGACGAAGTAACGCTTCCTCAAACGGAAGTATCGGCGCCGCGCGTGTGATCAGGCGCGCGAGCGTGGGCAGCCGGCCCGCGCCCCACGCCCACACCTGCGGGGTGATGTAGTACAACACCGGCACGCCCGCCCGATGCGCGGCCTCGGCGACTTTGAGATTGAATCCCGGATAGTCAATGAGCACCACCAGTCCCACCTGTCCGCTGTCGATGCGCGCGCGCAAACGACGAAGCAGCGCCCAGTGCCGTGGGATATGCGCGAGGACCTCGACGAACCCCATGACGGCCAACCGCTCCACGGGTTCGAGAATGGTGACGCCGGCGGTCCGCATAAAGTCTCCGCCAATACCCGCCATCACTTGATCAGGACGCGACTGACGGATCGCTTCAGCGACCTTCCCCGCATGTAGATCGCCGGAGGCTTCGCCAACGACGAACAGGATTTCACGCACGTGTCGGCGGGGTGATCGTCTTCCGGGCAGCGGCTTTCGCCGCCGCGTCTGCAGCGGCATTGGACAGCATCGTGGCGTGCGCCGCTTCAATCGCCGTCACGATGCGCAGCGCCGCCTCGAGCGCGTCACGACCTTCCGCACCGGTCACAGCGACCGCTCTCGTGCCCATCACGGCTCCAAGGAACTGCGACAGTTCAAGTTCCAACGGTTCGCCGTCGGGCGCGTCGAGCGTCACCCGCTCGACAAAGTCCTCCAGTGCGCGCGGTGCCCTCGCCAGCTGTCGCGGATCGAAATCGGCGCGCAATCGGAAGAACTCACCGGTGCCCGCCGCCAGATCCAGCGAGAGGTAGCCACTCTGCTGAAAGATTCGCAACTTGCGCACGCGTTCACGCGACACGCGACTGGCCGTGATATTCGCCACCGCGCCATTGGCAAACGTCAGTCGCGCGTTCGCGATATCGAGTTGCGGTGTGAGGACCGGGATCCCCATGGCCTGCACGTCGGCCACTGGCGATCCGACCAGTGTGTGGACCAGATCGAGATCGTGGATCATCAGGTCAAGCACCACCGCCACGTCCGAGCCGCGCGGATTGAATGGCGCCAGCCGGTCACTCTCGATGAATCGTGGCCCGTCGACGAATGGCATCGCCGCGCGGACCGCGCGATTGAAGCGCTCGACGTGTCCGACTTGCAGCACGACGCCCGCCGCATGCGCCTGGGCGATGAGATCATCGGCTTCTGCCAAGGTCACCGTGAAGGGCTTTTCGATGAACACATGCTTCCCGGCGCGCAGGGCGGCCGTCGCGACGCGATGATGCGCGGTGGTGGGCACGACCACTGACACGGCATCGACTTCCGCCAACAACGCATCAAGCGACGGCAGTGCACGCACACCCAACTGCGCCGCGACTTCGGTTGCCCGCGCCGGATTCTCATCAACGAAGCCGGCGAATCGGTCACCGGCGAGATCGCGCAGAATGCGCACGTGGTGCACCCCCAAACCGCCGGCACCCACCACGCCCACGCGCGGCGCTGTCGCTCCGCTGTACGAGCGGCGATCGGTCGCGACGACCATCAGAAGCCCACTCCACGCTGGCTCGCTTCGATGAACGCCAGGAAGTGCCGGACTTCCGGAATGTCAGCGATCTCCGCCCGGGCGCGCTCGACACCTTGCGACAGGTTCAAGTCGGAACGAAAACAGTAGCGGTACGCGCGCTTGAGTTCGGCCACCACCGCGGCGTCAAATCCGTTGCGCTGCAATCCCACGGAGTTGAGGCCGAAGAGCTTGATCGGATTGCCCGCCGCGCGCACGAACGGGGGCACGTCCTGCACGACTCGCGAACACCCACCGATGAACGCATTTCGACCCACGCGGGAAAACTGATGCAGCGCGCACAACCCGGAGATCGTGGCGCGATCCTCGATGGTCACGTGGCCTGCCAACTGCGTGCCATTCGAAATGATCACATGATCTCCGATGTGACAGTCGTGCGCCACGTGCGAGTAGCTCATGAGGAAGCAATGCTTCCCCACCGTGGTCGTGATGGAATGCGCCGTGCCGCGATTGACGGTCGCGTACTCGCGGAGCGCCGAGTCATCGCCAATCTCGACCCACGTCTCTTCACCGCGATATTTGAGATCCTGAGGATCACCGCCGACGATCGCACCGCTGCCG
>JBEBIR010000126.1:0-8320 GCA_040080315.1 Gemmatimonas sp. | reverse complement strand
GCGTCGGCCAGTCTGGTCGCGTCCATCAGCGAAAGCTGACGCAGCGGATCGCTGACTCCTTCAAGCGCACGGCGCGCCGACAAGAGTGGCGCGAACCAGGCATCGTGGGCGGGTCCGGGAGTTCCCCGCAGTGAGCCGAGTGCGCGAAGTCCGCGGGTGAGCTCCGGCATGACGCACGCGCGGTCTAATAGTTGCGCGCCCAGCGTTCGCAGCGTGTCATCCCCGCTCAACTCAAGCACGTCGCCGCTGGCCAGATAGAGGGTCAGCAGCGAGGCCGTTTGCGCGACGCCATCGATGCCGTCGAATGCCAGACGCCACGGTGCCGCGCGGGTCCAGAGAATGACCAGTGCGTGCTCATCCAGTTCGAGCACCGCCCGCGCATCGATATCGCGCCCCTGCACGATGCCGACGACGCGCGCATCGGCACGCGGACGCGCTCCGGTCGTTGTCATTCAGCGAGAATGGCTGCGAGCACGGCCGCGGTATCTTCGAGTGTTTCAAACACCGCCGACGGATGATGCGCGGCGAGATCATCCACGCTATACCGCCCCGTGGCCACACCGATAGCGCGCACACCCAACGATCGTCCGCAGTGGATATCGGCCGGCGTATCGCCGATGATCACGATACGCTCACCCGGCATGGTCGCGCCGAGCAACGCTTCGGCGCGCCGCTGCGCGACGGCTGGAAGTTGATGGCGCTCCTCATGATCGCTTCCGAATGCGTTGACACGAAATCGCGCAAAGTCCACCCCGACGGCTTTGAGTTTCCGTTGCGCACCGGGTTCGATGTTGCCCGTGAGCAACCCCAGGGTGGTGCGCTGATGCAACTCGACGGCGTCGAGCAGCGGCTGCACGCCGGCGCAGAGGCGCGAGGTGGCGGCATCGCGTTCGAGCTCGCGCTCGAGCCGCAGGACATACGCGTCCAGGACGTCATCCATGCGCGCTGAAATCACGGCGTCGTCCATGCCGGCAAACCGCATCTGCTCTCTGGCAATCTGCTTGTCGGTCTTGCCGTCATAGCGATACGCCGGATCGCCGTGACGCGCAAAGATCTCAAACAACGCGCCTTCCATGGCCCGCCGACCGGCGCCGTCAGTCCAGAGGAGCGTCCCGTCGATGTCGAACAGTACGAGCTTCACGAGGTGGCGGCCGAGGGTGACGGAACATGAACCGCCGGTCGCGACGTCGCTGTGCGTGAGAGCAGCAATCCGCCCATGATGAGGAGGGCACCGGTGAGCTGCCAGCCCGTGGGTCGCTCGCTGAGCATCACCCATGCCACTCCGATGGCGATCATCGGTTGGAGATTGCCGTACATCGCCGTGCGGGTCGGGCCGAGCACGCGCACGCCGCGATAGAACAGCAGGTACGCGATGACCAGCGCGCCGACACCCGCATACACCACCGCACCCCACTCTGTCGGTGCCACGGACGACATGTCGAGTCGCCCCAACGCCGGCGCGGCGACGACCAGCAGGAATGCCGCCCCGCTGGCCATGGTGATCGACGACAGATGAAATGGATGCGCGCGCGCAGTATAGGGTTGAAGCAGCACGCTGAACATCGCCCACATCAGGCTTCCGGTCGCAATCAGCCCGGCGCCAAGCATGGAGTTGGTTCCGGCGTCGAGACCGTGCGTGCTGCCGACGACGCAGGCCACACCAGCCAACTGCATGCCGATACCCGCCCATGCGCGCGGCGGGAGCCGTTCACGTCCCATGAGATGCGAGATGACGGCGATGTACGCCGGACCAGCCGCCATCACCAGCGCCGCGATCCCGGCCCGGGTGCGGGCGATGCCCAGGATGAAGAACAGTTGATACAGGCCGTTGCCAACAAGCCCGAGCAGGGCCAGATGCACGACGTCGCGACGCTCGGGCCAACGGTCGGCGCGCATCAGGAACGAGAGCGCGCCCAGCACGAGCGCTGCGAGCGCTACACGCAACCCGTTGAATGCAAATGGCTCGAGGGTACGAATGCCGGCCTTGACGACACTGAAGTTGACGCCCCAGATGAGGGCCATCAGCAGCAGGCCGACATCGGTTGCACCAAATGACGGTCGGGAAGGCATTCCGAAAAGTAGGCACATGGACGGACCCGGTGTACCTTGTGCCCATGCAAGTCTCCTTCGCGCTGTTCGCTGATGCGGCGAATCTCTCCCAAGAGGGGAAGCTCAATATCCTGGGCGTCTTCGATGCGGTGCACGTCGGCCAGTTTCCGGCCCTGCATCCGCGCGCCACGTTCGTGGTCCGGTTGAAAGGTTCACCGGTGGACGTGGGTTCCCACGACATGACCCTGCAGTGGATCAATCCGCGGGGAAACGTACTCTGGTCGTCGTCGGCCGAGCTGGCGATTCAGGCACCGCCCACGCAAACCGGCGAAATGGACATGCCGGTAATCGTCCAGATCGATCTGCCACTCGATGTCGTGGGTGACTACGCAATGGTCGTAGAGCTCGATGGCACGCGGCACGGTGAGGCCTTGCTGCACGTGCGCGCCGGGGCCCCGGTCAGTCTCCCGGTTCCAGGATCGTCGCTCGTGTCGTGAATCGGCGCGTTCGCTACACGACGCGACGCACCGCCAGACACTGCGTGCGCAGGCGCGCGACGTACGGATCGTCGGACAGCAACTGCTCGATGGCGATGCCCCCGCGCATCACCGCACTGTGCACCATGCGATGGGCGCCGAGCGCGACGCCGACATGCGTGATGCGCTGATCGTCGCGATCTGAAAAGAACAGCAGGTCGCCGGGCGCATGATCACCGCTCGCATCGGCGAGCGTCGGGCGTCCTTCAAGGACCTGCTGACGGGCGTCTCTCGGCAGCGACACACCGTGCAGCCCGAAGAGGCGCTGCACGAAGCCCGAGCAATCACAGCCCCACGGTGTCACACCACCCCAGAGATAGCTCGCGCCGGAATACCGGGTCGCGGCGCTCTGCGCAATGGCCGTGGCGTCGAGTGGAAATGCGGTGGCGCGATTGACCGCATCGATCGCTGCGCCGTGCACCACCGTGGCGCGGGGCTCGATGCGCGCGCCCAACGGCAATTCGCGCACATGTCCGCTCGCTTCACGCACCTGACATCCCAATGAGACACGCCAAGTGTCCTCATCGCCCGAGCACGACATGACGTACCCCACGTGCGTCCATCCCTCGTAGGCGTCCGGCCCGCGTACCTGCAGCCAATCGCCCCGACGATCCATCACAGTCAGCACATCGCCCGACAGCAGTTGCGACGTGAGCGGTGCCGCGATACGCGGCTCGTCAAGCAGTGGTGCCACCGCGCTGCGCACGGTCATGTGCTGCACGTCGGTCATGATGCGCTCCGCCGATCGGCGAGTCCCGGGAATCCGTCCCGCCCCGTTGCCGTGGTGACGCCGCGCTCGATCGCGATTTCGATCGCCGCAACGGCCATGGCCTCGACACGCGCCAACGGCACCGCACCTGGCGCCACAGGATCCGCCGTGTCGACTGGGCACAGCGTGAAGAGTATGTCACCGTCGAACATGGTACCACAGGGCGTGATGCGCCGGTGAAACGCGGCCGTTGCCGCCTGCGCCAGTTGCGACAGCTCGCCTTTGGTCAGCAACGCGTTCACCGCGACGACCGCCAGGGTCGTATTGCGGCGGCCATCCGATGCAATAAAGGGGAAATCCGTCGGCGTACCGGTACCGCGCAGTACGCGCTCCGCATCAACGAATCCGCCGGACGGAGACCGCGCGCCTGCAATGATCTCACCGTGGCCGTCGCGAACGTCGCCGAACGCATTGACCACGGCAATCGCCGCCGCCAGCACGCCGCCGCCTTCAACCGATCCCACACCGACTCCGCCTTTCATGGCGAACTCGATGCCTGCGCACTTGCCCACCAGCGCGCCAGTGCCCGCGCCGACACAACCTTCCTCCACGTGGTCGAAGCGGGCGCTTTCGCATGCGTCATACGCCATGTCCGGCGTCGGCCGCGCATCGAAGCGGCCCAGTGGTGCGAGATCGAAAATCACGGCGGCAGGCACGATCGGCACGACGCCGCGTCCAACCGAAAATCCTCGACTGCGCTCTTCCATCCAACGCATCACGCCGGCGGCGGCATCGAGGCCGTACGCGGAGCCGCCGGTCAGAAGGATGGCGTCAGTCCGGTCGACCAGATGTTCCGGTGCGCAGGTTGCCAGTTCGCGACTTCCGCTGGCTCGTCCGATCAGCGCAGCCGCACACCGGAAGGGCTGCTCAGTGCCGCGGACAACGGTGCACCCGGTCGCACCGGCCACGTTGGTCGCGTGACCGATGGAAAGTCCAAGTCGCTGCCACGCCGAGGAAGACACAATGGGCATGGAGAGGAAGATAGAAGACGGGAGACAGGAGAAGGGAGACGCGGCCTGCGGTCCGTTCGAACTCAGTCGTCTCCCGTCTCCCGTCTCCCGTCTCCCGTCTTCTCCAGTAGCTCCATCACCACCTGATCCAGCTCGGCCAGCTGAAACGGCTTCGCGATCACGGGGCGTTTGGTCGCGTACACGAATTCGGCGGCGGCGGGGCGACTGAGATCACCGGTCATGAACAAGACGCGCGCGGCCATCATCGGCGAGCGCTGCTCCATGGCACGATACACGTCATCGCCGGACATGTCCTGCAGCCGAAGGTCGAGCAGCACCAGATCGAATGTGCGCTGCTCGAGTCGTGCCAGCGCTTCGTCGCCGCGTCCGACCACTTCAACCTCATATCCACGCTGTCCGAGATATCGACTGATCGCCGTACCCAGGGTCACCTCGTCCTCGACCACCAGCAGCGATCCCGTGCGCGGCATGACCAGTGCGCCGGTCGCCCGAGCCGTCGTGACATCTTGCGTTCGACGCTCGACAGCATCAGACAGTGGCGTGGCATTGGCATCGGTTCCGGAGGGCATCGAAATCGTGAAGGTCGAGCCTTCCCCCAGCGACGAACGCACACTGAGCGTCCCCTGGTCTGCCTCGACCAGATGACGAGCGATGGAGAGTCCGTATCCGTTGCGGCCGCTGTCGAAACGCGTAGTGTACATCGGTCGGAACACGCGTGACAGATCGGCGGGCGCAATGCCGTGACCGGTGTCGGAGACCTCAATCAGCACGTGATCCCGCTCCGATCGTGTTGCCACGTGAATGCGCCGCGGTCCTTTCGACTCGGCAACGGCGTCGGCGGCGTTCGCCAGCAGGTTGAGCAGCACCTGCTGCAAGCGATGTGCGTCACCGCGAACCGGTGGCAGGGCTCCGTGCAGGGTCGTCGCGATCAGCGCCTCATCCGCACGTCGCGCCAATCCGTGCAGTTCGATTGCGCGCAGCACCGTACGATCCACATCGATCACTTCGGCAGACAGGCGACTTTGAACGGTCGCGTCGAGCAACTGCGCGAGCACCTTGGAGACGCGCTGCGCTTCTGCGGCGATCTGCGTCATTGCCTCGCGATCGGTGGCGACCAGCGTGGGCGAGTCGACGCCAAGGTTGGTCAACGCCAGCAGGCTGGTGAGCGGGTTGTTCAACTCGTTCGCGACCCCCTGGAGCATCTCGCCAGCGGTGGCCATGCGTTCGCGTTGCGCGGTGGTTTCACGCAGCAACTCCTCATCGGTGATGTCGCGCATGATGCCCAGTCCGCCGACCACCACACCAGCCTCCAGAATCGGCGCGGTGGTGATCGCGCCGACGCGTGGCCCACCCTGCGCAGCCACGTACCGCAAGTGCTGTCGCTGACGTTCACCGGCAAAGGTCTTCATCAACAGCTGCGCGACGATCGCGTGATCCCGCGGATCGACGACAAGCGCGCAAGGTTGTCCGATCAACGACTCGCGTGACATGCCCGTCGCGATCAACAGCCCTCGATTGACCGAGCTGAAGCGCCCGTCGGCGTCGATGGTGAAGATGCCATCACTCGCCGAGTCAAACAGGCGTTCATAGCGCGCCTCGGATCGCACCAGCGCTTCAGCGTCCGCGCGTTGCTCGGTGATGTCACGAAGGCAGGCAACCGTTCCCGTGACTTGCCCGACCTCAAATAGCGGAGCGCTGCTGACCGAGACACGTCGACGCGCACCATCGGCGCACACGACGTCGCACTCATAGCGCTGCTGCAGGCCCTCGCGCGCCGCGCGCTCACGACCCACGACCTCGTCCAGCGACTCCGGTGCCGTCAACGAGGACACATGCTGGCCCACCAGCTCGCTGGTGCGGAACAGCGCATTGGACGCCGCGTTGGCAAAGGCAATCCGTCCGTCGAGTCCGGTAATCACGATCCCGTCGCTCACCGTCTCAAGCACCCGACGATGCCGCTCGGTCAACCGATGCACCGACGTGACGTCATCGAACGTGACGACGCAGCCACCGGCGGGATGCGGCGCCACGAGAAACTCGTACAGCCGCTCACCGGATTCGTCGCGTACGATTTCGCGCTGCGGCACGCCTTCGGCCAGGGAACGCTGCACCAGTGTCGCCAGTGACGTCACGTCGGGCGCGTGAATGCCGAGGAGCGCGGGTCCGAAGGTCTTTCCCAGCAGGTCGGCGATGGCCATCCCACACAATTCGGCCGCGCGCGCGTTGCAGCGTCGCACCGAAAGCGCCTCGTCGAGCACGACCATGCCGCTCGCAATCGCGTCAAACGCCACCGTCCACTCGCGTGTGGCGCGCTCGACCTCTTCGAACAGGCGCGCGTTCACGATGGCCACGGCCACGTGGTCCGCCAGGCGCTGCAACACGCGCGCGTCGTCGCTGGTGAACGGTTGTTCGCGGTTGATCACGGAAATGGCGCCGATCGTGCCGCGTGCCGTCATTAACGGCGCAATCGCGGCTCGCTGAATCTGCGCCAGATGCTGCACGGCACGTGACGAACTCGGATCGTTCCGAAAGTCATTCGACACGATGAGTTCGTTTTCGGAGACCGCCTTGCCGAGGAGACTCGAGGCGACTGGCAGGTGCACGCCGGCCAGGACATCGGCAACGCCCACGGCGGCGACGATGTGCATGTAGTCGTCGTGGCGCAATGCAACACACGCGCCTTCGACACCCAGCAACGACACGGAGTGGCGCAGGATCAGCCGCAGCACCTCGCCGAGTCGCAGCGATTCCCCAACCGCGCGCGCCACGTCCGCCAAAGCTTCGGTCTGACGACGCTCCCGCTCGCTCTCGGCGTACCGCCGCGCGTTGGCGACTGCCGTGGCGGCCTGTGATCCCATCGTCGCCAGCATTTCTTCGTCGTCGGCGCCAAACACTTCCGTGGACGCCGCGTGGACCGCCAGTACACCGATCAGATGAATGCCCGCGAGCAATGGCACCGCCAACATCGAGGCGGCAGGACCCGAATCGCCCATGACATCATACGTTGAGAGCGGCGGCGCCAAGCCGGCTTTCTCACGCGCCCTGTCAGCGTCCCGGTCGCCAACCCGCACGGGGCGACCGGTGCGCGCGACTTCCGCGATGATGCCTTCACCAAGACGCACCACGCCTCGCGGGCGCTCGACTCCGCGCACCATGCGCAGCGCTGTCGCCAACAGATCCTGGTCGAGATCGGGTAGACCAATGGTCACGCCTTCCGCGCGGGTGGCTCGTGTGGCCTGACGCGCGAGCTCACGCAGGATCTCGTGTTCGTCGAGGGACCGCGCCATGGCGGCGCCGGCCTCCTGAAGTCGCTGCAGCCGCTCCGACCGTCGTTGTGCCAGACCTCGCAAGGCATCGTACGCCAGTCGCGCCGCAAGATGCCGAACCAGACTGGCCAGATCGCGACGCTTGGATTCCGACGGGCGGCGACCGTCGCGCGGAGCGGCCAATTTCACAATGCCCAGCAGCTCGCGTTCGGCGCCATACAGCGCGCCCAGCACAAGATCTGTCGCCAGCCATGTGCGTCCATCACTGCGCGGTGACGCTTCGGCGGCAAAGAACTCCCGGGCGACCCACGGGTCACTGCCGTCGAGGAGGAACAGCTCGCCAACGCGGAAGCGATCGAGCTGCGTAAATCGACGCCGCCAGACCGCTCCCGGAAGCGGCTGCAGCGCGTAGCCCGTGACCCCGGTCGGATCGGCAGCCCCGGCCGATACCGTCATGGTGACGTTCAGCGACGCATCGCGCAGCGTAATGACCACCCGATCGAATCCCATCGCCACCAGCGCATCGGCTGCCGCCCGCACGCGCGTTGGCGGCGAGTCCGCCCGATCGAGGGCGTCCAAGGCGTCGGCCAGCGTCAGAACAGCAGCGCTGGGGTGGGTGTCGAGCGAGGGAGACATTCGGTCACTGCAGACGAGTGGCGGGGTGCGGGGGAAACAGGAGAGGGATCAAGACGGGTCTCAGAATGTCCAGGCCCGGAAGAAATCGATACC
>JBEBIR010000844.1:0-1795 GCA_040080315.1 Gemmatimonas sp. | reverse complement strand
ATTCTTCCGCATCGATGGAGAGCCGGCGGTAGCCATCGAGATTTCGCGACACGCGGGCGCTGATGCCATCAAGACGGCCGCCGCGTTGCGCGCGGCCATCGACGCCATGAAGCCAAGTTTGCCAACTGGTGTGCGGTTGCGCGTGGGCAACGATGCCAGTGTCGATCTGGCCAAGGAACTGGGCGATCTCACCAAGCGCGGCGCGATTGCGTTTGTGTCGGTGATGCTGGTGTTGGCGGTGACGCTCCGACGCTGGCGCGCGGTCGCGCTGGTGATGGGCAGCACGGCGGTGGCGATCGCAGCCACGGCGCTCTCATTGTACGTGTTCAACGTGCCCGCCAACCTGCTTACGCTGGCCGGTTTGGGTATGGGTGTGGGCATCTTGGTGCAGGATGCGCTCATCGTGGTGAACCGATTGAGCACCGCTCCCGACACCGCCGATGGTCGCGCGTCGGCCACGCGACGGATCATGCCGGCGGTGGTCGGCAGCACACTCACCACCGCCGTCGTGCTGTTTCCGTTTCTCTATCTGCAGGGCAACGCACGCAGCGCGTTCGCTCCCTTCGCCTCGGCGTTCGTATTTGCGCTGGGGTGGAGTCTGTTTACGGCGCTGCTGATGGTACCGGCACTTGGCGCGCGATCCATGCACGGCCGTCAACGGTGGTCACGCACGCAGCACATCTATGTGAAGGTCCTGGGCCGCATGATGCGCTGGCGCGCCGCGACGCTGCTGGTGACGGTGGGGGTGCTGGCCGTACTCACCTGGGGATTCATCAAGAAGGTGCCGCGCTCGTCGTTCTCCGGATTTGGTGAACGACGCACCACGCTGACCGTGACCTTGTCGTTTCCGCGCGGCTCAGAGCCAACCAGTGTCGACAAAGCCATGCGCGAGTTTGAAAGCATCGTGGTGAGGCGACCCGAGGTGGAACAGGTGCGCACCTTTGCCGGTGGCAGCACACAAGCACAAATGCAGGTGCTGTTCACACGCGCCGGTGGACTCACTGCGGTCCCGCTGGAGATGCAGGAGTTACTCACGCAACGGGCTGTACTCATTGGTGGCGCGCAAGTGGGCGTGTTTGGCGATGGCCCCGGTTTCTCGTCCGGCGGTGGCGGCGGAAACTTTGCCTCGTTCCGTATTCGCGTGCTGGGCTACTCCTATGAAGGCGTGGCCCTGATCGCGGACGATCTCAAGAGTCGACTGGAGCGCATCACGCGCGTGCGGGATGTCCGCATCACGTCCGGTGGTTACTTCGGTGGCGATCGCGGTTCGCAAGTGACGCTGGAGCCCGACCGCGCATCGCTGGCGCGGTACGGCATCACGGCGGCGCAACTGGCGCAATCGGTAGGCCGCGAAGTGCGCGGACCGGTGGGTCGGCAGTTGCTGGAAATCGGCGGCGATGAATTGCCGGTGACCGTGAAAGCCGCCGGTGCGCGCGAACGCTCACTCGACGAACTGCAGGACGCGTTGATTCCCACCGCCAACGGAGCCCCGGTGCGCATCAGCGACGTGGCGTGGGTGGACGCGCGCGAAGCGCTCAGCAACATCGTGCGCGAAGACCAGCAGTATCTGCGTCAGGTGGCCTACGATTTTCGCGGACCTTCCAAACTGGCACGACGCACACACACCGCGTTCATGAAGACACTATCGGCACCGGCGGGTTACAGCGTTGTCGACATCACCGACGGTTCACCCTTCGAGCGCGACAACAGCGAGAAAGGACTGTGGCTCGTGTTCGCCGTCGGCATCACCTTGGTGGTGCTCACCGTAGCGCTGGTGTTCGACTCCGTCTGGGGC
>JBEBIR010000843.1:0-1796 GCA_040080315.1 Gemmatimonas sp. | reverse complement strand
GTGCCCTCACGTCGGTTGAAAGTGCGACTCCCCGAATGCCGGGCTGCGCGGGGAGACGGCCCGGGCAATGGAACCTGCACGAACGAACAGAATTTACTGAAGGCAACGTGGGCCTCGCCATCCAAAGCGCGACATGAAACGCGTCAATTGCTCCGAGCGGGCGCGGGCCGCATGTTATTGTTCGCACAATCAGCTGAGTAAGGGGACGTGAACACGCCAACACCGCTTGAGGTGCTGCTGAAATCACTGAAGACGCCGCGCGCGACGATGCGCAATGCGCGTATGACGCCGCGCTGATGATGTCTCCGGATGCTGGGGTGCATCACGCCGGACGGCTGCGGGTTGTGAAACTCGTGCATACCGCGGTATGGGCGTTTTTCGCCGGCTGCGTTGTTGGAATCCCATTCGCGGCGTCGGCGGGGCGTTTCGATCTTGCCGTTGTCCTCATTGGACTGGTTGCGCTGGAAGGTCTGGTTCTGCTTACAAACGGCGGGCGCTGCCCGTTGACCGCGATCGCGGCGCGTTACACCGACGACCGTCAGGACAACTTTGACATCTATCTGCCCCTCTGGCTGGCCCGGTACAACAAGCAGGTCTTCGGGCTGCTGTATCTTGCCGGGGTGGCACTCACCCTGATCCGGTGGCGGGGGCGTCCGTGACGAAACCGAGGAGCAACGATGAACGGCTATGACTTCACCGAGCGAGTGCGCAAGGTTCTACTGTTGGCGCGGGAGGCATCGGTTCGACTGCAGCATGAGTATGTGGGCACCGAGCACATGTTGCTGGGGCTGATCGCCGAGGGGGAAGGCGTTGCCGCCGTGGTGTTGCAGAATCTCGGTTTCGACCTTGATATGTTGCGCGATCGCGTCGAAGCGGTGGCCAAGCCGGGGAAAGCGACGCGGCTAATAGGACCGGATCTTCCTTATACATCTCGCAGCAAGAAGGCTCTGGAACTCGCGATGGAGGAGGCGCGGCACCTGCGTCACAGCTACGTCGGTACCGAGCATCTGCTGCTTGGTCTGCTTCGCGAGGAGAAGGGATTCGCGGCGCAGGTCCTTGCCGAGGCCGGCGCCAGTCTTGATATCCTTCGCAGCGAGACGTTGCGAATGCTGGGGACAGAATCCGATGATGTCAGGCGAGCGGCACACCGACGCGGAGTTTCCGCTATATCGATCGAGGTAAAGTTTGCAGACGGCACCCGCACACAGGAAGTATTCGGGAGTGTGGCTCAAGCGATCAGTTTCCTCGAGCGACAATAGTCTCGTGCCTACCACCCGTTCGGAGCAGCTTCTGTTCATGGCGCTCGAGCATTTCACGCGTCGCGATCCCCGACGTTCGACGGCGTAGGCAGAATTGGCAATTCACGTCGTGTTGGTGCACCCCGAGATCCACTGGAATACTGGAAACGCCGGCCGAACATGCCTCGCGGCCGGCGCCACACTGCATTTGATCGAGCCGCTTGGTTTTTCGCTCGACGAACGTGAAGTGAAACGCGCTGGACTCGACTACTGGGAGCACGTGGACGTGCGCGTGTGGTCCAGCTGGGAAGCATTCGAGCGCGTACTGCCAACACTCGGCGATCCATACTTCCTTTCCACGAAAGCGACGCGCGTGCTCTGGGATGCACGGCTCGCGAGCGCGAACGATGTAGTGCTCGTCTTTGGACGCGAGACGGGCGGATTGCCGGCCGACCTTCACGAGCGATATAGCGATCGATTTGTCTCGCTGCCGATCCTGTCGCCGCGGGTGCGGTCGCTCAACTTGTCTTCGAGTGTGGCGATTGCGGTGTATGAGGT
>JBEBIR010000125.1:0-8334 GCA_040080315.1 Gemmatimonas sp. | reverse complement strand
TCTCCACGTAACGTACAAGTCCCTGCCGTTCCTTCTCGCTGAAGCGCACCAGCTTGTGGCCGGTCATGAACAGGAAGGGAAACGCCGTCAGTTCCGCCGAGTCGGCGGTAATGACAATCTCCTGCTGGCTCACTGGGATCTGCGTGTATTGGAGCACGGCGTCGAGCATGTTGGCACAGACTTTGGGATTGTAGTCCCAATCGCCGGAATTGTAGCGCAGGCGCGCGAACACGAACTCGTAGAGACGCGTGCCTTCGGCGCGCAGCGGGCGTAACGGCAAACCGGTCCCCAACGCCAGCGCGCCAGACAGCGTGCCCAGTCGGACCAGAAAGTCACGGCGGGAGACGCGGTGCAGCGGGTCGCTATCGGGGATTGACGGGTCAGGTGCCACGAGTGGAGTCGAATGAAATCGGGGGAAATTCAACCGCACCGGGCCAAGCAGTGGTACGCGAGCCACTAGGAAAGTACACTCCCCATCAATGCGCCTCCTCACCTGGCTGTTCTTCGCGACCCTGTCGCTGATTCTCATGCTGCAGTTGCGCGGCTTCGACGCGACCCTGCGCACGGCCGACACACCCGGCGGGATCGTCGGTTATGAGCTCGCCGGGACCGCCGCGCGGTCGAACACGTACCTCGACGCGTGGCGGTCCGCCAATGCCTTGGATACCGCCAAGGTCAGCTTGGGCGTCGACTTCGCTTTTCTGTTGGCCTATCCGCTGATGTTCGCCATCGGCACAACCCTGCTGGTTCGTAGGCCACCCTCAGGGCTCTTCGATCGCGTGGGGGCCGTCATGCCTTATGCGGTGTTGCTCTGTATCCCGCTCGACGCCACCGAGAATCTGGCGCTCTGGCGGATGATCGACCATGGCGCCACCGACACACTCGCCCGGCTGGCGGCCATCTGTGCGGTGCTCAAGTTCCTGTTGGTGATCGCCGCCACGCTCTGGTGTATCGCGGCCCTTTTTCGCAGGTTCATGCCACGCTCGCCCACTCCCGTGGGTTGACCGCAGCTTCTCCGTCTCCTTCACGCGCGATCGTATTCATGGCCACAGGACCCAGCATCGGCGGGATCGCACTTCGCGCGCTCTCGGCTCTCATCCTCGTCTTCGCGACCTACAACCCGGAAGGCAAGTCGTTCTATCATTGGGCGATTGCGCCGCTGGTTGGCAGCACGCCCAGTACCGGCCCGGCGTCGGTCAAGTTCATGGTGGGCATCGCGCTCATTGCCGGCTGGGTCGTGTTCCTCACCGCGACGCGGCGCTCCATCGGTGTGGCCGGATCGGCGCTGGTGCTGGCGATCTCCGGTGGCATTGTCTGGATGCTGCTCGATTTCGGTGTGGTCAGCGCCGGCTCGGCGCGCGGCATCACTTACGTCGTGCTGATCTGCACCGCCTTGCTGTTGGCAGTCGGAATGAGTTGGTCACATCTGTCACGCAAACTCAGCGGACAGGTGGACATGGACCAGACCGACTAGCAATTCCATCGTCGCGCCGCGCAACGTAATCTTCGGCTGTGGCGCCACCCAGCAGACTCCGCGTCCGACCCCCGCTTTCGACGCCGGCACAGCGCCGAGCGTTGCGCGAACGTGTCCGCGCCGATTGCGCCAACCTGCCGGGTGTCTACCGCATGCTGGGGCCCACGGGCCTGGTGCTGTATGTCGGACAGTCGCGCAGGCTGCGCACGCGCCTTCTCTCCTATTTTCGCGCGACGCGTCGACGGGACAAGGCCGCTCGCATCCTGCGCCACGCGTTCGCCATTGAATGGGAGTATACGAACAGCGAGTTTGGCGCTCTGCTGCGCGAACTGCGACTCATCAAGCAGCATCGTCCGCAGTTCAACTCGATGATGGTCACCGACGATTGGCCGCGTGCCTACGTCGCGCTGACCGGCGGTGCCGTGCCCGGCATGCGCGTTGTGCCGCGCTCCGACGACCCCGCGGCCATCGCGCTCTTCGGTCCGTTTCGAAAGGTCTCCATGCTTCGCGAGGCGGTACGCGCGCTGGCCGATGGAACAGGTTTGCGTGACTGCACGCTCGAAGAGGCGCCGCCCACGGCCAAGACCGCGACGCTCTGGTTCACCAGCGAGCAGTCTGGCGACTCGACCGTGCGGTTGCCCGGGCGCACGCGCGCTCCCGGATGTCTTCGACATGAACTCGGGACGTGCGCGGGCCCGTGCATTGGTGCCGGCGATGGATCCGCGTATCGGGCGCAGGCTACGCACATCCGCGAATTCCTTGAGGGTCGTTCTGACGCACCCGTCGACAACCTTTTGCGTGCGATGGAGGCCGCGTCCGCGTCGCTGGAGTTTGAGCGAGCTGCCGTGCTTCGCGACCGCTTGGAGCGGGTGCGGTGGTTGCACCAGCGCGTGCAGCGTTTTCACGCGAACGTGGATCGCCTTACGTTCCGGTATCACGCGCGCGGCGCCGACGACAAGGAATGGGTGTATCTCGTGCGTCGCGGCACGGTGCGGGCCGAAGTGTGCGCACCTTCCAACGCGCGCGAACGCGCCCAGCTCGAAACACTCGCGCGACGGATCTTCGACGGTCCCGATCCGTCCGGCGCCGACATTCCGTCCCACGATCTCGACGAGTTCTATCTCGTGGCCAGTTGGTTCCGTCGTCGCTCCGAGGAGCGCGCCCGAACCCATCCCGTATCCCAAACGTGAGTCGGCGCGGGCGGCGCACGGACGCGCTTGCCAGTTGGCGGCACTCACCGTAGGGTCATGGGTGGAACCCGATCTCCGCCTCACGTGAACGCTGCGGTCTCGACCTCACACCGGACGTCGCTCATGTCGCTGAATTCTTCTCGCCTCGCCTTGCTCACGCTCACCGTCGGGCTAGCGCTTCCCAGGGTCGCGTTGACCCAACCGGCCGTCGCACCATCGGCCGATACCGTTCGCCTCACGGAGTGGACCGTGCCGTGGGAGAAGACGCGCCCGCGCGATCCATCGTTTGATGCCTCGGGACGCATCTGGTTCGTCGGACAGGAGGGCAACTACGTGGCCCGCCTCGAGCCGAAAACCGGAACGTTCACCCGCATCGAAATCGACTCGGGCACACATCCGCACACGGTGTCGATCGACGCGAAGGGCAACGCCTGGTACACCGGCAATCGCAACGGTATGATCGGGCGCATCGACGGACGCACGGGCGTTATCACGCGCTATCCGATGCCCGATCCGGCCGCGCGCGACCCGCACACCATCGCGTTTGACGCCAAGGGCGATCTGTGGTTTACGCTCCAGAACAGCAACATGGTCGGTCACCTCGTGTCGGCCACCGGCAAAGTCACGCTGCTCACGATGTCGACACCGGGCACGCGTCCGTATGGTATCGTGATTGATCGCAGTGGACGGCCGTGGTTCAATCTGTTTGGCACGAACAAAGTCGGCACCATTGATCCGGCGTCCATGCGGGTGCGCGAGTATGTCCTGCCCGACCCGCGTGCGCGCGGCCGACGCATTGCACTCACTACCGACGGCGGCGTGTGGTATGTGGACTACACGCGCGGCTTTCTCGGGCGGCTCGATCCGGTGAGTGGCAACGTGCGTGAGTGGCCCATGCCCGGTGGTGGTGCCTCACTGCCCTATGCCATGACGGTGGACGACGAGGATCGTCTCTGGTTCGTCGAAACCGGCACGCAACCCAATCGGCTCGTGGGATTCGATCCGCGCTCGTCGCAGTTCTTCTCGCGTACCGATCTCGGACCGACCACGCCGAATACAGTGCGACACATGGTATTCGACAAGACGACGCGCACCATCTGGTTTGGCAGCGATCGCGGCACCATCGGCCGCGCGGTGGTGCCAAAGGGAACAACTCGCCCGATCAGCTAGGTCAGTCGGGCGCGCGCGTCGCCAGCATCTGCACCCGACGCGACATCGCCAGCAGTCGCCAATACAGTCCGCGAATCTCGTCGTCCGGCAACCCCACCGCGCGCGCCAAGCTTGACGCGCGCGCCACCACCGCCGCCTCACGCGCCGGATCTACTACCGGTTCCCCCGCAGCAGCCTTCGCACAACCCGCGGCGCGAGCCAGTGCAACACGCTCGGCGATCACCGCAATCAAGCGCGCGTCCACCGCTTCTATCTCTTCGCGAATCGTTGCCAGTGATGTCATTCGGCACTCCAGCTTGAGTGCGTGACTGGCGCCAGCGTGCCACGACCAATCGCCTGCGCAATCAACTGCACCTGCTCCATCATCGTCGCGAACGCATGCGGCGTCAGTGATTGCTCGCCGTCCGATCGCGCCTTGGCCGGCTCCGGATGCACTTCGACAATCAGTCCATCCGCTCCTGCGGCAATCGCCGCCATCGCCAAGGGCATTACCAGATCGGCTCGGCCGCCCGCGTGACTCGGATCGACAATCACTGGCAAATGTGACTCTTTCTTGAGCACCGGAATGGCCGCGATGTCCATGGTGTTGCGCGTCGCCGTTTCATAGGTGCGAATGCCGCGCTCACACAGCATCACATCGCCGTTGCCTTCCGCCATGATGTACTCGGCCGCCATCAACAGTTCCGTGATCGTAGCCGAAAGTCCACGCTTGAGCAGGACGGGGCGGTGCACGCGTCCCACCTCCGAGAGCAGCGGGAAGTTCTGCATGTTGCGCGCACCGATCTGCAGCACATCCGCATACGAGGCCACCAGCTCCACCTGCCGCGGATCCATCACTTCCGTCACGACGGGCATCCCGGTGGTCGCTCGAACTTCCGCCAGCAACTTGAGCCCTTCTTCTCCCATTCCCTGAAACGCGTAGGGCGATGAGCGCGGCTTGAACGCGCCACCGCGCAGGAGTTGCGCGCCTGATGCCTGCACGGCGAGAGCGGTCTCGTTCAGCATGTCCCGGCCCTCCACCGAACACGGCCCGGCGATGACGACAATCTCGCGGCCACCGACCACCGTTCCCGCCGGATCACCAAAGCGAATCTGCGTGCTGCCTGCTGCGTACTCGCGCGACGCCAGCTTGTAGGGCTTGAGCACGGGCATCACGCGCTCGACGCCCTCCAGCGCGGCAAGCGACGGCTCGCCGAGTCGGGCATCGTCACCAATGCAGCCGATGATCGTGCGGTGCTCGCCACGGCTGACGTGGGCGCGCAGGCCGAGTCGTTCAACGTGCTCGATGATGCGGTCGAGCGCTTCGGGAGAAATGCCGGGAGTAGTAACGATGATCATCTGGTCCTCGGGAGGTGAATGACACCCCAAGGCCGCGCATCGCCGGGTCTCGAAACGACGCGAGGCCCGTGCAGTTGCACAGGCCTCGCGGTGGTCGGGATCGTCAGCGCGTCAGTCGCGCACAACTCCAGCACCGTGGCCCATGCGGGACGGTGTAAAGTAGTAATAGCTGGCGGCGGCTGGCGGACGCATCATATGAACGCACACTAACGGCGCGCACGGCGATCTGTCAATATCCTTCGTATCGCTTCCTCTCTCCTTGCTCGCATGCCCGTATCGCACGACAACGTCACGCGTGAAACCACTCGCATTCCCCGCGTGGCGTTCCAGGGTGCGCTCGGCGCGTTCAGTGAGCTGGCCATCCAGCAGCACTGGCCTCGCGGCGCCACGCCCGTGCCCAACGACTCGTTTGAAGGTGCATTGCAATGCGTCCTGTCGCGGAAAGCCGACTTCGCCGTCATTCCGATACAGAACGCCATCGCCGGACCGGTGCACGCGGCACTCCAGTCGCTTGACGCGGTGGAAGCACGGATTGTTCGACATGCGGAGATTCCGGTGAACGTCCACCTCTGCCTCATGGCACCACCAGGATCGTCCCTTGACGCGCTGCGTGTCATTCGCAGCCATCCAATGGCGCTTGCCCAGTGTCGTATCTTTTGTGCGCGACATGGATGGCTGGAACCCCAGGCGCACGAAGACACCGCCGGAGCGGCGCGAGAAGTGGCCGCGCTTGGTGACCTCACGATCGGCGCTATTGCCGCCCAAGCGGCAGCGCAACGCTATGGACTCGAGATTCTCGTTCGCTCGATCGAAGATGTACCCGCCAACTGGACACGCTTTGTGGTTGTCAGTGAACGCTGACACGACGCGAGTCTTTCAACCGCCGAGGTGGCGGATGTCCTGTCTTTCGCTCTTTCGTCGTCGTGTTGACGCGTTCATCGTTGCGCTTCTCTGCGTGGCGCTCGGTTCGGACACGCTCGTCGCGCAATCGACAAGCGGCACCAAACGATCCATACCTCCGGCGTTCAGCACGCTGAGCGGCCCGATCAGTCGCGAGCTGTCCGGCGATCGCGCTCGCACCACTGTCGGCTTCGTGGAGCAGTTCTTCCGTCTCCCCGGCAACCGCGGGTACGACGCATCCATCGACACGGTTGCGGCGCTGCTGACAGCGGCCGGATACGTGCCCGAAGCGCGCGCAACGCCCAAGGATCGACTCGTCTTCCGCGTCGAGTCGCGTCCCATGGCGAACCCCGCGTGGACGCCGGACGACGCGTCGCTCACTATCGTCGGACGCGCAGCGCCATTGCTCGCGTGGGCAACGAATCACAACATGATCGCCATCAACTCGTGGTCCACACCCGAGGGTGGTGTGACGGCACGTGTTGTCGACATTGGTGCCGGTACCGATGCCGACCTCGCCGCGAAGGATCTCACCGGCGCCGTAGCGCTGGTTGAAGGCAACTTCCGCGCCGTCTATCCCAAAGTGATGCAGCGCGGCGCCCTTGGATTGCTCGCGTCGCAGAAGCTGCCCGCCTATAACCAGCAGGCGAAGAACACCACCGCCATCCAGTTCACCAGTGTCACGCGCGATACCGTCAATCGCGGGTTTGTGATCTTCGTCTCGTCCGCCGCGCGCGACTCACTCAAGGCCGCGCTGGCCGCGGGACCGCTGCAGGTACGCGCGATGGTACGCACGCGCTTCGAATCGCGCCCAGAACGCACCATTGTCGCCGAAGTTCGCGGCGCGCTACGACCAGCGGAGCGTTTCGTCTACTCGGCGCACGTGCAGGAACCGGGTGCAAACGACAACGCCTCGGGCGTAGGGCTGCTGGCCGAGATGGCGCGCACGGCGGCGGTTCTCGTCAAGCGCGGTACGGCGAATCCCGCGCGCACACTCACGTTCCTGTGGGGCGATGAGATCCGCTCCACCGATCGATTCCTCAAGGAAGACAGCGTGCGTCGCGCTGGCGTGAAGTGGGGCATGTCGCTGGACATGGTGGGCGAGAACACTGCGCTCACGGGTGGCACGTTTCTCATCGAGAAGATGCCCGACCCCTCGGCCGTGTGGGTGCGCGGCGAAGATCAGCACTCTGAATGGGGCGGCAGTCCCATCGCCGCGTCGGCGATTCTGCCGTACTGGTTCAATGATTTCGCGCGCCAGCGTTGTCTCGACCGCGCATCAACAACCGGGTGGGTGGTGAAGTCAAATCCGTTTGAAGGCGGCAGCGACCACACGCCGTTTCTCAGTGCGAAGATTCCAGCGGTGCTGATGTGGCATTTCACCGACCAGTTCTATCACACCGACCGCGATCGTTTCGAGATGGTGAGCGCGACGACGCTTGGTAATGTCGGCAATTGCGCGCTCAGCATCGGACTCTTGCTCACCACGGGCACAACGGCGATCACGAAGGCCGCCGTAAGCGAGTTGGCTGACGTGGCCGAGCGCGAGCTGCGCACGCAGGGTGACCTGTCCACCAAGGCCATTCAGGGTGGTGCGACCGCTGCTGCTGAGCGCACGATTATTGAAGCGTGGCGCGACTACTATGTCGCCGCGTTGTCGAGGGTGCCTGAGATGGCCATCAACGCCACGGGCTTCGACGCCGACATTGCGGCGGCGCAGGAGCGGGTCCGACGGGTCGCCGGCGCGGTGCTCGGTAGGCTTGGCGGCTGAGCTCACCCGGCATCGTCAGCATCCCTGCCGAATCACCGCGCCAACCACATACCGCGCCACCAGCTCCTGTCGGATCGGCAGCCACGCGCGTGCCTGACCATACATCCCAGCCGTCACGACAACTACCAGGTCATACGACGGCACCACCACCAGAAACTGTCCACCGTTTCCACTCGCTTCGTACGAGGGAACCGCGCAGCCACGCACGGTGAGCGTGTGCCGATGCCACGCGAATCCATCATCGGCTCCAAGCGTATCGGGCTGCTGACGACGTGTTGATCGCGCCACCCACGCGCGATCCACCAGACGACGACTGTTCCAGAGACCACCGTTCAAGTACAATTGGCCAAACTTGAGCAGATCGCGCGGACGCATGTGCATACCGCCGCCGACGTAACCAGCACCGGTGGGCATCAGGTTCATGCCGTAGTGTTCAATGCCCAGCGGACGCGCCAGCGCCGCGTCGAAGAACTCCGGGAGCCATTGGTGCG